>JABSQL010000417.1 GCA_013215865.1 Candidatus Margulisiibacteriota bacterium | reverse complement strand
TTATTTTATGATCATCAACAAAAAGAATGTAGACATGGAACAGAATGTAGAACTTTTGAAAGAATTAGTAAGTCAGAACCCCCCAATCCTAGTAACTTCCTTCATTTAAAAGAGTTCTCTCACACTAAAAAAAATAACACACCCAGCCCTGAAGGTGATTTTGATCATCCAGGGAGTGACGATTCTAATTCCCATATTAAATGTAAAGATTATTCTTCATGCGATCATTTCACGATGCATAAAGAACATAGTCGATTCTTCGATCATGATTCTTCGTCACATATATTATTTTATGATCATCAACAAAAAGAATGTAGACATGGAACAGAATGTGCAACTTTTAAAAGAATTAGTAAGTCAGAAAAACCCAATCCTAGTAACTTCTTTCATTTAAAAGAGTTCTCTCACACTAACAAAAATAACACATCCAACCCTAAAACTGGAAATGTTGAACCGACTCAAGAGTCAGAAAAGGCAGCAGATAGCCACTCTAAACCTAAAACTACTGCTCCGCAATTAAAGCTCACACACCTGAAAATCAATAATACACGAACTGAATCCAAGGAAGATACACCCCAACAAAAAGAAAGTACTCAACATATTATAAAATTAAAATCTGACATTAAAACCCGTTTTCAAGAACACAATAACAATAAAAAGGGTTTCAATTTGGAAGGGGATCATTGTTGGGATGCATTATGTGATTCTAAACATGGCAGAACGACTGGATTCGGAGAAAGGACATATAGGGATAGACCAGGTAAACTGCTCACACACCTTGATTTGAAAGGTACAAGCTCAGCTAGTAGCACCGGATATAGTTATCATATTCTTTTTAAAACTGATCAATCTATTCATTCAATTAAGTTCAAAACAGGGAAGAATAATAAACATTGGATCAATTTAAGTGATACAACTGCAGAAGAATTAAATGAACGAATACAAGAGCTACAAAACATACTTAAAATATCTCCACCGAAGGTAGAGATCGCAAATGATTCACAGCCAACTAGTGCTGCTGTGTCTAATGAAGATGAGGCGTCAAAATTAATTTTAAATTTTTTAAAGTCTGCACCCCATGAACTTGTTAGGAAAAGTGTACCCACGTTATTTCTTAATTCAGGTTCTACATTCGAAGAAGTCGTATCTAAGATTATGAAAAAAGCAGCCAGAGCGGATGAAGACATTGAGAGGTTTAATTTATTTTCTTTGGTTTCCCTGCTGATGATGTGCTCATCAGATAGCCAGTTTAGAAACCTCACTGTGGAAGCAGGTAAGCACATACTTTTGATTCAATGGTTAAAGAAAGAACCTTCATTAACAGGGGCCGAAAATAGCGGTTATTACCTTTCAGCACTGATATCAATGATAACTTCTAAAGACGAATTATAATCGTCTAAAACTTAACATCTACTAATACATCACCAGAACAGGTAGAAACCAAGACAGCAGATTCGAGAAGCCCTGCCCAACAACCATACCAGCCACACCAACAACCTCAAAGGGCACATCATCTGATTCATCATACAATGCAACACAAGAGTGACTCTTCCGATGCTTGATCAAATGGTGATGACATACTCATAAATAAACGTTCTTGACAAAAGGCGGGCTTTAGTATATTATCCTTTTTTTGCATTAATTAACTAAATTAGATAGTTTTAAATAAAGGAGATATATTATGGCTTTAAATAACGTCAGTGCAATTAAAGGAATTAACCCGCGAAGTACACTTAGAGGGTTAACGACTGTTCCTACAAAAATACAGAAGGCTACTGCGGAAGAAAAGAAAGAAGCTTCCAACTCTAGTCAAACGATTGAATCAAAATTAATACAGAAATTCAAAAAATTAAACCCTTCAAAGAATGTCGGCACAAAAGAATTCACATATCACGGCAAGAAATATATGATTAACGTAAACAACGCATTTGCCTATGAACCTGAAGCTTCCATATATATTCAAAGAAAGTTCGTAGCAGAACATGAAGAGAATGAAGATTTTTTATTTACATATGATAGAATTTCACATAAAGCAATTTTATTTCACAATATTCGGGGGTTTAAACACCCGTCACAAGAACACGAAAGCCCGCAACATTTAAATGAATTTAAAGAATTATTAGATGCTTATTGCCTAGAGCATCCTGACTCCATTGATAACAACCCTTCTCCTAATCACTTAAAACCCGAAGATTCTCTCTCTAACAAGAACCATCACTCATATATGCAACCACCGAATTCTAAACAAATGGCAGATATTTTAGAAAGCTTTCGTACGCCTAAAAGTTTA
>JABSQL010000416.1 GCA_013215865.1 Candidatus Margulisiibacteriota bacterium | reverse complement strand
TCTGAAGAAACAACAGAAGACTTGCCTGCCTTTTTTGAATTTTCTCATCCCTTAAATGCAGAAGTGCATGATATAAAAATGTACCCTACTTTTCGTACGGTGCCACAGATATTAAGCAGCGCGCTGGACGGCCCAGGGACAGTTAAAGATCTCAGCTTTTATATTCCTCCCTTCTTTACAAAAGAATCACCCACAAGATCGCTACAAAATGATGGTACAGGTGGCGTATTATTTTCACCATTTGCTGCAAGAACCGCAACAACCACTGATCCTTTTAATGTATGGCTATCATTTATGGTGTCAGGTCGCGATATTAACCTAGAAAACTTTGTCCGTGAATTCAAAACAGGCAGATATCCACGCTTATTAAACCTTACATCTTCTGCCTCGCCGGTAACGTCATTAAAAACCGCAAATGAAGTATTGTATTCGGTGCCGTCAATAAAAAAACGAAACCTTACTATTCTCCCATGTGACAATGGAAGGTTTAGAGCAAATTATAGCCTACTTAAATCAGGTTCTTTAGAAAATTTTCCCAAATCCGGGTCACTGCTTGACAAATACACAAATGACTTTGGCGCATTAAACCTTAGCCTGATAAGCATTAAAGATATGATACACTCAGGTGCGATGGGTGAAGTAATAACATCAGAAGAAGATTTTTATATTCAAGGCCCAACACCAACTGATATGGGGAAACCATTTCCTGACTCGGGCGTTAACTCGTTATTTCAGCTGACAAGAAATTCTGATTCAAATGAAATTGTTATGCTTGATGCTAGCAATACATTTTATGGTAATAATATAGAAGAAAATACGTTCAGCATTAAAGATACAGATTTATCATGCTCTAATGGAAAAATTACAATAACGTTGCGTGACGATGGGTATGGCAATTTATATCGTAGTGATGCAAACACACCCCATGCTACATGGAGCTCTGTGGGGAATGTCCTTTATAACGAGGGCGCTGTATTGATTAAGGCCCCTGAATTATCTTTCTTTGGTAAGACACAGTTTTCAACCGAGTTTAAGGGCTCACAGCCCCTGCATGTATTACGGGTTTATGCACCGGCAGGAGCGGGTTTACTAAATTCATCTTCAAATCCGTCATATGTTCCTATCTCTGCATCTCTTAACCCAAGCGATATATATCAAAAGTTTGTACAGATTACAGGTGTGAATTTCCATGATGACAACCTAAATGTTATTATGCGCGCAAGTTTTGCGCAGC
Source organism: Candidatus Margulisiibacteriota bacterium (assembly GCA_013215865.1). Lineage (GTDB taxonomy): Bacteria > Margulisbacteria > Marinamargulisbacteria > DT-59 > DT-59 > DT-59. The sequence continues at coordinate 962 of JABSQL010000416.1, read as the reverse complement.
CCATTTTAAAGCGTGATATTGATAGTTTTATCGCAAAAATACGCTTTGATTTTTAATCATGGCCCGCAGAAAAAAAAGATATCGTACCGGTAGCTATACTAGTACGAAAACAGGGAAAAAAATGTGGTATCGCTCCTCATATGAGCTTAGATTAATGAAGTGCCTGGATCATGATAATGGCGTTGAAGACTATGAGTATGAAACTGTTGTAATAGAGCACAGGCAAAATAGAGTCCTAACAGAAAATGAAATACGCCTAACAGATAGAAAAAATAGAAGTTATACGCCTGATTTTATAATTGCGCTGTGTAATGGCAAAAAGCTGATGGTTGAAGTTAAATCTATGGGGACGCTTCTAAGCAACCCCACACAACGAAAAAAAATGCTTGGTGAGCAATACTGTAAAATGCATGATATGCATTATATACTATGGACACTTGAAGACATCATACCATATGAAATGAGGCTGGGAATAGATATGCCTGATCATGAAATGTGGTTAGCAGCACAGGAATAAAGGTGCGCCAGCATAAGTTGTACTTGACACATTGATATTTGTATATTTTAAAGAATGATGCTTATAGCATATCTGGCCTATATAAAAAATGAGCAGTACAATTAGAAACCTGTCTGATAAGCAAAAAAAAAACAAGCAAAAAGGTAGTTAGTATGGCTAAGACAAAGAAACCCGCAGTAGAGGATGTAGAAGAAACCGTAAAGGCAGAAGAGCCGCCCAAGATGAGCGATGATTTACTTCCTGATCTTCCTATAGAAGATTTTGAAATTCCAGAAGAGGTTGACGAAAGCGTTGAATCCACACATAACGGTAGCCTTGAAGTAGCATTAATTGGCTCTGGTCAGGGCGGCTCACGGCTAGCAGAGGCGTTCTATAGGCTAGGCTATAAAAAATGCCTGGTTGTTAATACCGCAAAACATGACCTGCACCACATTGATGTACCGGA
>JABSQL010000415.1 GCA_013215865.1 Candidatus Margulisiibacteriota bacterium | reverse complement strand
TGAATATTTTCCATCTCCTAGAATGGTAATCGTTGTTTATTAAAAAGACAAGGTGTATGAAGAAAACCCCCGCTTATCTCCCTTCACAGGGGGAGGCAAAGAAAAACCCCCTCTTATCCCCCTTCACAGGGGGAGGTTACGCTGTCCACCTAGATTTATTACCGGTATGTATTTACATATATTAACAAAAGTCCCCCTGTGAAGATTCCGTGTAAAAAATCAAGCGTTAGGGTGTATGGAAACCCAATGTGGATCAAAAGGTGTTTGGTTATTGAGAACACCAATAGAAATCATAAGAAGCTTTCTCATTGAAGCAATCAAGGCTACCTTGGGCTTTTTGCCTTTTGCTAATAAACGGTCATATAGTTCTTTCACAAAGGGATTGTTTCTCATTGCATTCATTGCAGGCATATAAAGTGACTTACGTAGTAATGCATTTCCCGTTTTGCTAATCCGCTCTACACCTTTAAATGCTCCTGACTCTCTTTTAGATGGAGCCAATCCTGAATGTGCAGACTGAACGGACTTCGTATATTTTCCATTTCCTCTTTCAGGATGTAATTCCGTCAATATAGTAACAGCTGTTTGTTTAGCTATTCCGGGTATTGAACATAATAAATCAACATTGTGAGCTAAGGAGCCATGGCTCTTTAGGTGTTGGGAAATTAACCCGTCTACTTCTTTAATCATGGCTTTAAACTGATCAATGATGCTAAGAATACTTTGCCTTAAAGTGACGTCTTCCACTGATTCTAAATATGTTTTTTGATGTGCACATTGTTGTACCAAATAACACCTATGTCGGGATAATTCACGTAACTTCTTGAATTCAGGAGTGGTTTCTGGAATGGGCTGTGGTTTTGTTACGCTACAAAAAGTAGCGATAAGCTTAGCGTCAACTTTATCTGTTTTTGTGCGAACCATGGTCATTTTACCAAAATAATTGACCTGAGCAGGATTGACACAACTAACTGTTGATCCATTCTCATTTCGCAGCGCTGATACTACTGCATTACTATATTTTCCTGTTGATTCAACTGCAAAATGAATATGCTTAGCTCGCACTTTCTTTGCTTGCTTAGACGCCTTGGCTATCATTGAGTGTATACCATCCTTTATATTTTCAAATTCTCCCATATCCCTGCATGACCCGTTAGGGAAAAGCATCGCTAGATCTAGCTTTGCTTTTGAAACATCAATCCCTGCATAAATAGTTTTACTCATCAAAACTCCTCCTATTTGGTATACTTGAAACTTAAACTGGAGTTGACCTTATACACAGGCTTCATGCCTCAGATTCCGTTCAACTTCTAAGTTTGTATGGCGGAGTGATCTATCTTCACATCAATTTTTTTTATTGATGGGGGATTTCGATCTTATCTCCGCCAGTTTCGCAATACATCAAACCAGATTTTTCTTCCTGGGGGTACCCCCAGGAAGAATGTCATCTATTCCTTCATTGCTTCTTTGTATCGTATAAGGGGGATTTAGGGGGTTTTTTCTT
>JABSQL010000414.1 GCA_013215865.1 Candidatus Margulisiibacteriota bacterium | reverse complement strand
ATTACCATCTCCGATGTAACACAATTTTTTATTTTTGAAAGTGTTAAGTTTTTCATATATTGTTAATAAATCAGCCAACGCTTGGCAGGGGTGCTCTTTGTCAGAGAGTCCATTAATGACAGGCACACTGGCAGCCTCAGACAGGGAGACAATATCTTTATGTTGATTTGATCGGTACATGATACCGTCAACATAACGTGATAGGGTGTGTCCAACATCAGCGACTGTTTCACGTTGACCGAGCATGAGAGTCGACATATCTAATGGGATTGCGTGCCCACCTAGTTGGAACATACCGATTTCAAAAGAAACACGGGTTCGATTGGAGGGTTTTTCAAATATCATTGCCAGAGATTTACCTTTTAAATATGGATGGGGTGTCCCCGTTTTGTTCGCCTTCTTTAGTTCTAAAGCAGATTGAATCAGTTCAAAAAGGGTTTCTTTTGCAAGGTCATCAATGGATAGTAAATGCATACTTTATTCCTTTGTAATCATGGTGCCTGTGCCTGTGTCTGTAAATAACTCAAGCAACAACGCATGATCTAAGTTCCCATTAATAATATGAACGTGTGACACACCTTTTTGAATGGCTTGAATGGCACAGTGTAATTTTGGAATCATACCGCCCCTGATGTCTTTATGTTTTTGAAGAAGCTTGGCTGATTTTAGAGTCAGTTTTTGAACGAGTTTACTATTTTTCGAGATTCCTTGAACATCCGTTAAATAAAACAGTTTAAGAGCATTCGTGCCAATTGCAATTTGTTCTGCCACGTGATCCGCATTCATATTCAGTGTATCTCCATCTTCGCTGATACCTACAGAGGCAATCACAGCAATGTAATTGTCGAGATGCAGTGTATTCAAAAGAGAGTTATCCACTTGAGTGATATCTCCCACAAATCCCAGATCTTGATTACTTTTAGATTTTCTTTTTAGAGATTTGAAGAGATGGCCATCTTTTCCTGATAGACTGACGGCTTTGCCTCCATGCTTATTGATGAGTGACACTATTTCGTTTCCGATCTTTCCGGACAATACCATTTCTGTAATTTCCATCGTCTCATGATCTGTAACACGAAGTCCATCAATAAACACACTTTTTTTACCCACTTTACTCATCCAGTTAGAAATTTCTTGGCCGCCGCCATGTACAATAACAGGATTCAATCCGATATATTTAAGTAAGACAATATCTTTTGCGATCTGCTCTTTTAGGTGGGTATTAATCATGAGTGAACCCCCAATTTTAATTACAATCGTTTGACCCGAAAATTTCTTAATATAGGGTAGGGCTTCTATTAATATATTGGCTTTTTCAATTTCTGCTTTAAATTTCATACAACTTAATTATAATCTGTATTGATATTAATGTAACCCTTCGTTAATTCACATCCCCATGAAGTAGCTGTTGCGTGGCCTATATTCATGTTAAAACAGATATGAATGGTATCTTTCCCGAGAATTTCTTCAAGGACTTGATTATTAAAGGGTATGGGTTCTCCTTTTGCAAGAACCTGAAAATCTCCAAAATGAAGGTCAATCTTGTGGGGGTTTAGTTTAACTGAGGGGTCTTTTCCTGCAGCTGCAAGTACACGGCCCCAATTGGGGTTCGCTCCATGGATGGCTGTTTTAACAAGCGGCGAATTAACGATATTAAGGGCTATTTTGCGCGCATCAGAGACAGAGGCTGAATTTAAAACACATACCTCGATCATTTTTTTGGACCCTTCGCCATCTTTGGCAATTTGTTTGGTAAGGTTTATACAGGTTTCATTCAAAAGTGTTTGGAACGAACTGAGTTCTTCATTTGACCTGACATTAAAAGAATGTTCTCCAGTTGAAAAAATAAGAATCATATCATTCGTTGATGTATCAGTGTCTACACTGAGCATATTAAAAGAAATATCCACAGCCTTTTGAAGCATTTTATGGAGTCGAGACGAGTGTAAGTTTGCATTCGTTGCTAGGAAAGTTAGGGTTGTGGCCATATTAGGTGCAATCATTCCAGATCCTTTCGTCATCCCTGCAATTTGAATCGTGTGATGGGCGATTTCTGCTTCATGAAAGGCTTCTTTCGAAAATGTATCTGTAGTCAAGATGGCTGTTGCCGCTTTGTGCCCATTTTGTGTCATAGGTTGGGCCAGCATTGCGTTTAGACCCTCTGTGAGGGCGTTAAGGGGCATGGGTTTTGCAATTGGACCTGTAGAGGCAACGACAACTTCATGGGAAGTAATCCCTAATAGAGAAGCGGCTTGAGAAGCGGTTTGCTTTACAACGCCTATTCCTTCCAATCCGGTGCCTGCATTGGCGTTTCCTGAATTGATAATAACGGCTTTTAATATATTATTTTTCAATGCTTTTTTGGTATGGGTAATTGTTGGAGAAACAAACTTGTTTCTTGTGAATAATCCAGCGGACCCTTTACAATTTGGAACAAAAATATACGCCAAATCTGCCTGTGTATTTTTAATGCCACAATGCGT
>JABSQL010000413.1 GCA_013215865.1 Candidatus Margulisiibacteriota bacterium | reverse complement strand
GAGGCCATTGATGCGTATCAGTTATTTCTAGATGAATATCCGAACGTTGGGTTAGCAAAGGTCATTAAGACGAATAAAGAATATCTGGATATGTGTAAAGCCGCTGGAGCGCTTAAGGAGTATCGCGAGTATAAAGAAATAGAATTACATTATAATCGAGTCATGAAGGATGAAAACTCTTCGAAGCGTGAAAGAAAAAAAATAGCGTTAAAAATGTATAAACATGCTCATGAAAACTATCATCAACCCTTTCACAAAAGACTCATAGCGAGTGCATTAAAGCTGACTTTTCAGGAGAGACTTTTTATCCATTCCAATCGAATTATTGGTTTAATAGATACTGAGCTTCCTGCCATAAAAGATGTGTACGCTACCTGTTGGAGCGGGGTGAAGTTGAGGTATAAGAGAATGTATGCAGTACTGGCTGCTAGGGCATATATTGGGCTTTGTTTGGTGTTTGTTTTAATTAGAAAAGGCTATAAAAAATTGGCTCCAGAGTTTAAAAATCATAGTTTATTTTATTCCATTCTGGCTTTGGGGATTCCTATCTATTTATCGTTATGGTATTTAATCTCAGTAACGGTGGATATTAATACTGAGGTTGATATCAATCAGGTTTATTTTATGTGGGTACAATTTTTGGTCTTGGTTCCACTTGCGTTGGCGTTCTATCATTCTTTTCCGCCTTTAAGTGGGCGATTTTTTAAAACGGTGAAGTTAGGGTTGAACCTACTGCTTGGGATGAGCGTTTGGGTGACCTTTGGTTTTACGTTTGATTACCTCTGGTTATTTGGGTTTTAGTTGAAATGGAGATGAAATGAAACCAGAAATATTGGCCGTTAAATTAGGATTTAACCCGAATTCCAGTAGCATTGGTATCTGGATAAAAATTTTTATTTATCAGACATTCATCATTAGCATGCTCCTTGTTATGCTTAGGTTCCTTTTAGAATTTAAGAAAAATAAGACCCCTTTGTGTGAAGAGTCTCCTGATCAGTTGTCGTAATAGCTTGATCATTTCTTAATCCATCTGGTTCCGGGGAAACAACCAGTAAAAACTTTGATAAGCGTCCGATGGGCTTTCCTCTATGGCATGTCACGGAGCCCTGGCCTTTTGAGCATGAATTTATTTCTCTGGAGGCATCTGAAGATACGGATGAGTAATAAAAAGGCCACCCGGAACGGATGACCTTTTGAATCTTGGTTTGTGATTTTTCTATAAGGTGAATTAACGGCGCGGGCCGCTATGTCCACGGGGAGAGCGAGATCCACCGCCGCTGTGTCGTGGTCCACTATGTCTTCCACCACCACGGCTCGAAGGGCCGGAAGGTTTGCGAGGGCGTGGCTTGCGAATTGGAGCGGGGAGATTGAGCATATCCTCTTCGGGATGAGTACATCCGAGGCGTTCTCCAAGTAATTCTTCAATGGCGGGCAGTTCGAATGATTCCATTTCACAAGCGAAGGTTACGGAAATCCCTTTTTTACCTGCACGACCGGTGCGTCCAATGCGATGGATATAATCATCGGGTCGTTCGGGGATATTGAAGTTAATAACGTGAGTAATATCATTAACGTGTATGCCGCGACCGGCGACATCGGTGGCGACAACGAGTTTACACCGGCCTTCTTTGAAGTCGGCGAGAATACGTTGGCGTTTGTTTTGAGCCACGGATCCGGAGAGCATTTCACTGTCGATGCCGTGGCGATAAAGTAGGTCCGTCAGGCGTTCGGCCTGATCACGTCGGTTCGTGAAAATCAGTGCAGAGCCACCGTGAACTTCTTTCGTAAGGATGTTGTATAGTAACGGAAATTTTTCTTTATCGGTAACGAGGAAGACGCGCTGGTCGATTAGCTCGGTTGCTGCATGGTCGGGTTCAATTTCAATTT
>JABSQL010000412.1 GCA_013215865.1 Candidatus Margulisiibacteriota bacterium | reverse complement strand
TTTTAAAAAAGTATTTAAATGTGGTTTTGGAAAGTATGGGACGTAGATCGTTCTTTAAAATTTACTTATAGGAGGAGACGCACAATGTTAAGAGCAGTCACACGAATAGCAGGCGCAAGAAGTCCACGGAGATTCGCAGTCCAAAGCAGGACGTTTTATTGCAAGAAAAAGGGAAAAAATCAGGCCGGTGAAAAGGTTGGAAGTTCGATTAGTAAAGCGACATCAACGAAAAGTATAGTGGGAGGAGTATCTTTTTATGTAACGGGGATGTATCTTACCCTAAACAATTTAAATAATAACATAGAAAGAAATATTCCTAAGGACAAAAGATTATCCGATGTTGAAATACTAACAATATCGACCGTTTAGTAATGAAAAGTGTGAAGTTAAGAGGGGGTGAGCTGGATGAATCTCTCCATGCGTAGGGAACAATCGAAATCCCATGAGATTTGAATGATGGCCATCTGATACTAAGCTCATTTGGATATGTAAAATTTATAGTCTATTTAATTCATCTTGAAGAAGGTTAAGTGTTTCTTGTTTCAGGATTTTATAAATCTGTTGAAATTTTTTTGATGGAAGCAGCATGTTAAGATCTTGTTGAATAATGGTGAGTGTATAGTGATCCTCAATATGCTGAATTAACTTCTTAAAATATGTTTTAGGAGATAAGGCTGTTCTTTCCTTAATAATGTCTATATTATAAGAAAACCCTTTCATAAAAAAGTGATGGATATCATAAATATCACGACCTGCAAAAGACCCATTAGATTCCCATCTATCTACAACTGCAACCAATTTATTAGCCATCATAGAATCAATGGTTTGTGTCATGAGTGTTCGATCTATTTCTGAAAAATAAGCGGCTTCATAGTGTGTTGCTTTAGGTGGTGGGAACTGAGTATCCAATTTAATGGTATTTCTTTCATGTTCTGGGGCGGGGTATTTTAAAAAATATTGAATGCCACGATTGCTCTTTGTATCTATCGTCAACCCAAGATTATCAAAAAGAGCTTCTAACTGATGCCTGACAGAGTTGATATCGTTTCGTGACCCCATCATATCGAAATCGAGATCAACTGAGAACCGATCCAAAAATTGACGCATTGCCGCGCAAGTTCCTCCTTTGAAGTACAATTTTTTAGATAGGGAGGGAGAGTCAGCAATCGACATTAATAGTCGAAACAACCATGCCTTGTGTATAGAATCCTTTGCACGAGGAGTGATCATCGCTTCGTCTCTGGATAGCCAATTTCATTTTGTAGATGACGGATCTTTTTCCAATCAATCGGCGCATCAAAATGCATAGTGGGGTTAAAATATAACATATCTGCAACGGCACGCTCGGGAAGCGCATAAGCAAAGCCCTTATCATGAATCACGCCTACTGAATGATAGAGATATTCCTCTTTTAACTGACGGATTTTATACGGTTGCCCGCCGATGTCAATCAACTTCGAATGCATGCTATTTATGGTAATGTGTGATGGAATTAAATTGATAATCCCTTTTTGAGAAAGAATCGTTTCGCAGCTTATATATGCAAATTGATGTGTTGCTTTGGTCCCAACCTCCCACGGATGAAGCTTGTCGAATGGTTTTATGGCGTAAAATCCCTTATATATAGGATATAAATACCCCCGTTTTTTATACCGACTAATGGTTGTATATAGTGTATTTTTATTCGCAATGTTCCATATTAGGCCCAAATCTTGGATATGGAAAGTATCTCTACCTTGCTGTAGAAGTGCATTTAGTTTATTTATCTTGTACATATATGTACAGGTTATTATAACATGATTGATTTGAGGAGACTAATTTTTAACTTTACTTTGGCTTATGTCCATTATAATGCTTGGGATTGCTAAATATAGACAGATAATGGTATTCCTTGATCAAAATGCCCTGTCATGGTTTAACTCTCTTTGTTCCTGTTGTTTTGCAAGCATCTATATGAATGTCTGTTATAAATTAGCAATCCATTCACATACTTAGTTTGTATCCCTATAGAAAATTAACTATTCTGGATTATAGGCATAAGTTTTAAACATCACATCATATTGGATTGGATCAATGATAGTGAAATCACCGCCAAGTACTTTCTTCATAACACGTGTAGTGCCATCATCTTGTTTGCAAATTAAGAGATATGTATTATCTTTTTTGATGGTATCAGTTCTATCAAATACGCCTTTAATTACTTCACCATTGGCTGAAAAAGTCAGTGTGCCATGGCCACGCACTCTCCCATCTTTCCATTCTCCATCGTATATGTCTCCATTTGTATAGGTCATTTTCCCACGGCCATTTTCTTTATCATCCCTCCAATGTCCTTCATACCTTCCATTTTTATATGTATATGCCCCATGACCTTCTAGTATTTTGAGTTCGTTCCACATTCCCGTAATTGTGTCTTTATTCGCATAGGTCACCTCCCCTCTGCCATGCTGTTTTCCATTTTTCCATTTTC
>JABSQL010000411.1 GCA_013215865.1 Candidatus Margulisiibacteriota bacterium | reverse complement strand
GCTCAAAAAAGTACTTGACATCATACCCGAGCACAAAGTGAACAAATTAGAGGAGTTGCTACCGCAAAACCTTAAACTGGAATAAATCTACAATTGTAAATTGAAAATAGATTCCTATATGTAGTTGGCAGGATGCTTACGTTACATATGGCAAGGTGGTTAGGGGATTTTTATGGCTTACGATTGACCATTTTTTTTCTAACTCTTCTTTTTTCTGTAATCAGTTGCTTAATACTGTTGTTATTAAGCAACCGAGAAATATTTATCAAATCAGATTTACATAACTTTTTAGTTTCCTTATTTACTAAAACCCTGTATGAATCTAAATCTATCTTGATGATAAAAATTAATTCTTTATTATGATATACATCGAAGAACAACTCATAATTTAATTTGTCCTTGCCTGCCTCTTGCTTAGAGCGCCTACCCCCTATTTTACTAAATAATCTCTGAAAAACAATCAGGTCACTACTATTTACAATAGTTTGATGATGAGCGTTTACAAATTGGATATGGGACTTTTTATCATCATACATAAACAAGATACTATCACAACTACTATTCTCCTTTTCTTGCGATTTTACAAGAAAAGGAACGAACAATAGAACAATAACCACCCTAATAACTTGCTTTATTTTTACCACCAGTGTCTATTGTTGATTCTTTACTTCTTTTCAATGAACCATTATGACTTTTCCTCTTAAATACTTTCTTGTATTTTTTTTCATGATATGGATCTTCAACCTCTCTGGTATTCCTTTCTTCCTCTTTACTATCATCATATTTAGGATCTTCCGAAGGTGTATCTGAATTTTCTTTAAATTTTTCTGGATGAAGAACTTTTTCCATAAAATGCCCTAACTCACCAACCAAAGCTTCATCAGACTCCTGAACATGAGCAACAGTACCTTCAGCTGCAGCCTTTCGATATGCTTTAACTGCATTCTTGTATATTTCACTTTTCGGATCACCATCGTCCATTGCAATTTTCATTTGCTTATCGAGTTCTGCATTCGTGGCGTCATCGTACAGCAATGTTTGGAATTCAGGATTAAAATGAATAGACTTTTTCCCATCAAAACCGGCATTATAAGCCTCAGTTCCATCATCTCTTGTAGTAGGGTCAGCGAACCAAATTTCGGCTGTCTTCTTTTGCAAGTTAATTGCCTGTTTAACTGGCCCTTCAGGCCAATTATTTTCTCCTTCCGCCAAATCTGAAATAACTGCCCTAACAAAATTATTCTCATGATTCTTGTAAACTTCCAAATCAGATACACTTTTCAGTACTACTGATTGACGTTCATTATGTTTGTCTACATAATAGATCCTGATTTTATTCCCATCGGGATCAATAAAGGTAACAGGTGAATTTGCCGCATAGACGAAAGGGCTGTAGAAAGGATAAACATTGGCCATCGCATCAACAGCTAACCACCTTCCCAACCTAGGATCATACAATCGCGCACCAAAATCATAGCTATTCCCACTCCCCTTTAGCTCATCATCCTTCTCCATTCCATTGAAGCCATATTTGTAATCTGAGCTTGAAAATTTCCTCCCCGGCATTTCCATACCGAAGGGATAGTAGTTTAGGCGTTTTTTCTGGCTGTACCCTTTTTTTCCTAGTACCCTCAAAAAGGATTTTGGATTTTTTTCTAGTGACCCTTCTGTGTGATATGTAAGTTTTCTGCAGCCCATTTGGTTCTCTAAAGTACAG
>JABSQL010000410.1 GCA_013215865.1 Candidatus Margulisiibacteriota bacterium | reverse complement strand
ACAATGGAATCATCCAAGTCATAAAGGATTTAGTGAGGCAAATTCGCCATGATAATATCCAGTTATTGTTTTGGAAAAAATGTTTAAATAAAACCATATATCCCAATGGTCAGGTGCTCATTGACCTGGTTCCAGAGTTTGAAGCCCTGATCGGAAAGCAGCCGGCTTTGGAATTTCAGGATACGTCTGATATTAAGAACCGCCTTCATCACGTCTTTTGCCAACTCATAGAAACCTTTGTTGAAAATGAATATTCTATGGTCATATTTCTGGATGATTTACATTGGGTGGACACCGCGTCTTTGGGACTGATCAAAGATCTGTTAAAGCGATTTGAGAAGCAGGTAATGGTGGTCGGTGCCTATCAGGATCATGTATGTGATTCACAACACCCTGTTTTAGATATGGTTCGGGAAATGACGGCAGAAGGTCATACGTTGGTACGTAATTTGCCATTGACGGGTCTTCTCCATGAGCATATTGAAAAACAGTTGGGTTATGTGCTCTCTCAAATGCCTTTGGGCGGGATTACTGAGAAAGATACCAAAGATCATGTTGTGGATTTGATTAAATGTGATACTCAAAAAGCAGAAGTGCTGGCCAAGTTAATCCATCAAAAGACCCATGGTAATCCTTTTTTTGTGAAACAATTATTAACCTCCTTTCAAGATCAACGGCTCATTTGGTTTGATACACATAAACAAGAATGGAAATGGAATATGTCTGATATTCAAAAAGTGAGTATTACAGACAATGTGGTTTCTTTGATGGTCAATCGAATTAATGTTTTACCGAAATCTTCCCAGCTTTCACTCCAAATTGCGGCCTTTTTGGGGAACACTTTTCATCTCAGTGATCTAATGGCGGTGACTCAAAAGCAGTCAGAATTGCTTCAGTTGGATTTATGGCATGCCATTGATAGGGGCCTCATTATTGAAATGGAGGAGAACGGTGAGTATACCTTTCTTCATGATAAAATTCAGGAGGCCGCATACAAAATGACTCCCTCCATCAAAAGACCTCGTATTCATGCCCAAATAGGGTGGCTCTTAAATGAAAAAGCAGCCGAAAAGGCGATGTTTTCAGGTGCAACAGACCATGCCATAGAATGTGTGGGGTTTGGGGAGGTGTTTTTTAACATGGTCCACCAGATTCATCACTCAAACTTTATTGGGTTGCTATTGGGTGCTTCCAATATTCGGCTTCTATTTTTTCTTGCGGTTCTGTCTCTGACTGTGACACAGCCTGAATCGCTGTAAACACAGGTCCTGGAAAAGTGGGAGATAATGGGGTAGGATTGTAGCCTCATGACAGCCAAAAGAGAACAAACCCTCATCATTAAGCAACTCATGTCTTCCTATGAACGCATCGGTGGTATTAACCATCTGGATGGCACCAATTTACCCTCAAAAGAGAGTGTGAGGCGCATCTTAAATCGTATTAAAGAATTGATTTTTCCCGGTTATTTCGAAAACGTGTATCTCGATACCCATAATTTGGGTGTGGTGACCGGACAAAAAGTAGTGGAAGTCATGGATAGATTATTGGAAGAAATAGAAAAAAGCATTTTATGGGAATCTAAAACCATCGCGAAAAAGACATCCCTTAAATCGATTGGTAAAAAGGCCGCAGAAATTACCCTGTCTTTTGCAAAAGAAATTCCTTCTTTAAGAGAGATACTAAAAGATGATGTGGCCGCCATTTATACCGGTGACCCTGCGGCAAACAGTGAACCGGATATTATATTTTCCTATCCAGGGTTTCAGGCCATTACGGTGTATCGGATTGCTCATTTCTTGTTCAAAAAGGGTGTTCCATTGATTCCACGGATGATGACAGAAATGGTTCATAGTGATACAGGAATCGATATTCATCCCGGTGCGAAAATTGGACATCGGTTTTGTATTGATCACGGAACAGGGGTCGTGATTGGTGAAACGGCCATCATCGGCAATAATGTGAAGTTGTATCAGGGTGTGACCATTGGGGCACTGAGTATTCCAGACAGAGACTCAAAAGGCAAACGTCATCCCACACTCAAAGACAATGTCACCATTTATGCTAGAACCACCATACTGGGTGGAAAAACAGTGATTGGTGAGAATACAGTGATCGGTGGAAATGCCTGGATTATAAAATCTATTCCAGAAAATACGACTTTGTATGTCGCCAATGCTCAAAAACATATTTATAAAGAGGGGAAGTAGTTCATGTTAAAAGAAATCTTGAAAAATAAACAAAAAGAAATCGATCAGTTGCACTCAGATTATGGGCTGCCTTTTTTTAAGCAAAAAGTGAAGGCTTCTCGTATCAAACCCCTTGATTTTGTTCAATCTATGAGCAGTAACGGGTTGCAGTTGATTGCAGAGGTGAAGAAAAAGTCACCTTCAGCAGGAATTTTGTATGAAGATTTTGACCCGGTGTCTTTGTCGATTTACTTTATGGATCAAGGTGCCCAGGCCTTATCTGTCTTAACAGACCATAAATACTTTTCAGGTTCACCCATGTTTGTTCCTTTGATTCGAAATCGGGTGACCATTCCCATACTCAGAAAAGATTTTATTTTGGAGCCCATACAAATTTATGAGTCCCGATATCTGGGTGCAGATGCGATCTTGCTGATAGCGTCTATATTGGATCCAGAAACCATTAAAAATTTTGTAGAGATTGCCCAGTCCATGTCTTTAGATGTCTTGGTGGAAGTTCATAATGAAGATGAACTAGAATCCATTAAAGCACTACCCATATCCATTATTGGTATTAATAACCGAGATTTACATACATTTAAAGTAGATAAGGCGACGGTCTCTCGTATGTTGCCTTTGGTGAGACACGCTTTTCCACAGGCCATGGTGATTGCTGAAAGTGGGTATGAAACACGGAAAGACCTTATGGACCTTGAGGAGGATGGTGCAGATGCGGTGTTGATCGGTGGCGGATTGGCAAAGGATAACGCGATGCTATCTTTTTTTAAATCATGAAAATTAAAATTTGCGGTATTACCAATAAAGATGATGCCCTCAATGCCGTATCTTTGGGTGTAGATGCCATTGGCTTTATTTTTTATGACAAAAGTCCCCGGTATATTAGCCCTGAACAGGCGGAAGAAATATCTGTATTTTTACCCCCGTTTGTCTCTATAGTAGGGGTATTTGTCGATCAGGAAAAAGAATATATTGATGATGTCATCAAGCGGTGTAAATTGGATATTGTTCAATTACATGGGTTAGAGTCTCCCAAGTTTTGTTTGTCCATGCGGCGACGTGTCATTAAAGCCATCTCTATTGACGATCCTTCCGATCTAGAACAAGCATCGCAGTATCAAGGGATGATATCGGCGTTACTGTTAGATACAAAAGCAGAATCTATTCAGGGTGGGACGGGAAAAACCTTTGACTGGGGCTTGGCCCTTAAAGCCAAAGAATATCATATTCCGTTAATTTTAGCGGGTGGTGTTACAGCAGAAAATATGAAAAAGGCAGTCCACATGGTCAACCCCTATGCCATTGATATGTGTTCAGGTACTGAAAAAAGTCCTGGCCAAAAAGACTATAACAAAATGCAGGAAGTCATCGAACTGGCTAAGTTTTTGTAGAAAAAAACCCTCTCTTCTTCCCCTGGGGTCTGGGGGAAGAAGCAGAGAAAACCCCCTCTTATCCCCCCCCTGGCTCTTGGGAGGAGGCAGGAGAAAACCCCCTCTTATCCCCCTTGACAGGGGGAGGGAAGAAAAAACCCCCTAAATCCCCTTGGTTCTGGGGGAGAGGCAGAAAAAACCCCCTCTTATCCCCCTTCACAGGGGGAGGTTACATTCTTCTTCTATCTTTATTGTCGCTAAGTATTTACATGTACTAACGAAAGTCCCCCTGTGAAGGGGGATTTAGGGGGTTTTCTCCTGTCCCTTCCCGGGGGATTTAGGGGGTTTTCTGTCTTGCATTCTTAATTTTAAAGGCATAGAGCTTACCTAGATGGATGAGGTAGTCTGTGGTGGCGTGCCAGTCTAGTTTGCTTTCTCCTAGTACTCTGTCCTTGAAGGTGATGGGGACCTCTTTTAGGCGTTGGGGGTGGGTT
>JABSQL010000041.1 GCA_013215865.1 Candidatus Margulisiibacteriota bacterium | reverse complement strand
TCTCAAGACTTCACATTGAGATTATACAATCCTGTATAAGGCTGGTAAAATCACTCTATGTCTATTCATGATGCTAAAAAACTTGTAGAGGAAACGGGCTTATGACCGAATCAAATATTCTTATCTATCAAAACAACAACGGAGATGTCAAGGTCGATGTGCGCTTTGAGGATGAAACTGTTTGGCTTACCCAGGCACATATGGCCACTCTTTTTGGCAAAAGAAGAAGCACCATCACCGGGTTGATGCCATATTACCCCTAATGGGTATGCAATCTCTAGATAAAAAAGGGACTAAGTCACTCCAAAAAAAAGCCATAATATTCACAGATATCTCTTAATAACTACGCCACCACCAACTCCTCATACCAATCATCTTAACCTTTACGATATCCTATACAATACCTTTACGATTCTGTTAGAATCAATATATGTTCAAGCCAGAATATCGAATCACTAACCACTTTTTATCCTGCCTGACAGAAATCACCCGATTATCTGAAAAAATTATTCAAACAAAAATCCGGCTGCCTTTGAAATTGAAGATTCAACGAGATGCCATCACCCTAAACACCCACTCCTCTACATCTATTGAAGGGAACACCCTTTCACTAAGTCAAGTCTCCAAACTTGTTCATCATGAAGATGTAGCTGCAGACGATACTCAAAAAAAAGAAGTTTTAAATTACATAAATGTCATGAACTGGATTTTAAAACATCCTCACTTACCTATTACTGAAATGCGACTTCTCCGCCTTCATCAACAGGTAATGCACCAGCTACTTCCCAAAGAAAAAAGTGGTCACTATAAAACCAAAAATAATGTTGTTGTCGACTCAAAAAAAATAGTGATTTTTAGGCCTCCTGGGCCTGAACGAACATCTAAGTTGATATCTGAACTTTTAGAATGGATTAATACACCTTCCAATATCCACCCGATTATCAAAAGCGCAATCTTTCATCATCAATTTGTTACGATTCATCCCTTTTCAGATGGGAATGGGCGGCTTGCAAGATGTATTTCAGAATGGATTTTATACCATCATCAATTTTATCCATACCATCTGTTATCTTTTGACAACTATTACGCAAATGACCGACAAAAATATTATCAAAAAATTCAACAAGCAAGAGATCTTGATTTTGATTTTACATATTGGATCGAATATGTTGCCGAAGGCATCTCCAGTACATTAAAAAAACTATTTAATCGAATTCAGCAAATATCTTCCAAATCAAGTAAAGAAATTGAATTAACCCCTAAACAGATTGAACTCATTGAACACCTGCAATCTAATGGCGCTCTAGGCTCTAAGGACATTGGAGAAAAATTAAAGATTAGCCGTGCAAGAGTAAACCAATTGATCTTGCCATTAGTCAAAACAAAAATTATCCAGAAAGAAGGAAAAGCAAGAGCAACGAGATATCTTCTGTCTTAATAAAAAAGAGGGGACTGCTAATTTAAAACAGACATTCATATAGATGAATGTAAAACAACAGGAACAAAGAGAGTTCAACCAGCTCAAGAAACTTTTCTGGAGGTCTTCCAATGACTGCGTGGTCCCCAATAACCAGTATAGGCCACACTAATAATATTGGGTTTTCATGAATCACCACAGCCCATCCTTATTTCCCGCCTAAGGCTCAGTAATATTAAAGAGTGTAGGTTTTTTTCATTGCCGGTATATTGCAGGACATATTTTACCTACTAGATAAATTAGGGTAATATCAGAGTAAGATATCGAAATCTAATACTCTATAAAACTATCAATCAAGCTATTTCTAAGAACTCTTTGTCTTCCCAACACATCCAAGAAAATTCGGACCACTGTGTCCAAAAAGGTTGCGTGTTTTGTCCATGAGGGGCTACCAAGAGAGACGATCATATGAAATCATACCAATCCCTACCCTTTACTCTATTCAGAAGAAAAACGCGCTGCTACTCAAAATGCCCTCTTATGGTCGAGCTTTCTTTGGTATTATTATTTCACAAGAGATTATATGCTATATTGTTTTAGCAATCCCGTTAAAAGATATAGATGCAGAAGATAAAGATCTTCATACTCAGGGCAATATACATTATCTTCAAATCGCATATTTGAGATTTCATTATGGTTATTACAATGATGACTATGCCGGTGAAACCATAAATGACAGTATAACCGAAACAATACCCATCGACCTCCATGGTTTAGTGATGGCCTTAAAAGAACCCAATATGGATATGAAGCGTATTCTTGATTTTATCAAAGATCACCTAGAAACGTTGTTTGTTCATAAATATAGTCACCTACTAAAAGGGGTTGTTTTCTTACTGGTTGAAGACATGGGTAAAATACTACCAGAAAATGAGAAATTACTCCTTAGAGCCATATCAACTCTACTTTCTGCTTCTAATATCCATGCCGATATAGCAACAGGTCATTTCATAGAGTATATTTCGAAAAGAAATCCAAAATTTGCTGTTAAACTATATAAAACCAATGTCACATTAATGAATGGAGAAACCCTAATTAAAAGCTTATGTGCTGCAAGCGCGTTTTTGGAAACGGATTTCCTTCTTTCCATCATCAATGAAAAATCCCAAAATGACCAAAAGAAATGTTATTATCTGTCTTATGCATCTATATTTGCAAGTAGGAATAATGAACTTCTCAAAGCTAAAGATTACCTAGGTGCACTTCATATGTTTGCCAAGGACCCTCATACAATGGTTTCCAGAGACAACTTCCAGCAACACCTTAATTGTGTGAAAGATATCAGGAATGCTGTCATTATATTTTTACAATACACTGCACAAAAAAACCCCCAAACATGTGACGAGATTATAAAAAACACAAATCATGTGTTTTCTAAGCTTCTTTTCGCTTCAACCCTTAAAAGTATATATAACACGTTCATAGACGAATTAGCGTATGTTAAACAGATGGCAGAATTGGGAAAATTGTCACATCTTCTCCGTTCTTGAGCCTTGTAACATCACCCTTCTACGTTTACAATGTACCGTCGTAGGGAGTAAGAGGACATGTATGGTGAGTGGTACAGATAATTTAATATCTTCTTTGAAACGTTTCTTTGGATACAATACGTTTCGAAATCACCAAAAAGAAATAATAGAGGCGACTTTAAAAGAACAGGATGTTTTTGCTGTCCTGCCTACAGGGGCGGGGAAGTCTCTTTGTTATCAACTTCCCGCTATCATTCGCCCCGGAACCACGATTGTTATTTCACCCCTCATCGCCTTGATGATTGACCAAGTCCGTCAGCTTTCTGAACTGAATATTCCTGCGGCTTTTTTGAATAGTACTTTAGACTTTGTGGATAAACAGCACCTCTTAACCCATTTAGGAAACTTTAAACTGATCTATGTATCTCCCGAAAAATTTATGGACCCTGAATTTTTGGCACGGATATCAGATATACCGGTATCTTCGGTCGTGATTGATGAGGCCCACTGCATTTCTCAGTGGGGGCACTCTTTTCGTCCTGAATACCGTAAATTGTCTATCATTAAGGAACGATTTCCTGAGGTCCCGGTTGCTGCTTTTACGGCAACTGCCACGCCCCAGGTAGCCAATGATATTGCTGAACTTTTAGCTTTGAAAGATCCTCTAAAAATCATTGGCAGTTTTGATCGATCCAATCTCATGATTCGATTCCATGACCGTATCCATCAGAAAAATCAGGTATCGGCATTTTTGGCGTCCCAAAAAGAAACGTCTGGAATCATTTATGCCCCCACCCGAAAAAAAGTAGATGACACCCATTCCTGGCTCAGTGATCAAGGCATTCACTCTGTAAAATACCATGCCGGACTCTCAGAATCAGACCGAGTCACAGCACAAAAGGCGTTTATC
>JABSQL010000409.1 GCA_013215865.1 Candidatus Margulisiibacteriota bacterium | reverse complement strand
GTTGGTGGTTGCTTTGTTGGTTGCTTCTGGGTCAGTATTATCAACCCTTTTTGGAACTAGTGGCGCGATAATCTAGCATGTCAGATCTTAATCAAAACCCTATTCATAAATCTCTAAATCGCGAAAGCCTTCTATTTGGAGCAGAACGAGAATGGGTCCTCATTTCAGGTCTCATTGCGTTTTCAGAGGTATTTATTAGTATGTCTTTAGTATCTGCAGTATTAGGCATTGGTCTTTGGAGTGGGGCGATTATGCTCCTTAGACAAATGGCAAAAGCAGACCCCAAAATGTCAAAAGTGTATATGAGATATATCCGTTATCAGACGTATTACCCTGCATATTCAAGGCCATATAGGTGAAATATGATTAAGTTAAAAATCTTTCGAGATAAGGCAATGGGTTTCCCGGACCTCCTCAATTATGGGGCACTTATTGAAGATGGAATAGTGCTCAACAAAGATGGTAGCTTACTTGCCGGTTGGTTTTTCCGAGGAGATGATCTGTCTAGTTCGACAAATGAAGAACGAAATACAGTTAGTCAAAGAATCAATCATGTATTTTCTAGACTGGATACCGGTTGGATGAGTCATATTGATGTTGTAAGGATTCCGACAAGAGAATACCCACATGCGGATGATTCAAGTTTTCCTGATCCCATAACAAAACTCATTGATAATGAAAGGCGTGCTCAATTTGAATCAGAAGGGATTCATTTTGAATCAATATACGTTTTGACTTTGACTTATTTACCGCCACTTTCTAGCAAAAGCAAAGTAGCTGATCTCATGATGGAAGGGGGGAAAATAAATGAGGGGAAAAGCCGATCCAAAAAAAACATAGCCTACTTCACAAATATGATTACAGAAATTGAAGACCAATTAAAATCATTCTTACTCATCCAAAGAATGAAAAGTATTCCCTATTTGGATCGTGAGAATAGCAAACAAGTTAGTGAACCTCTTTTACAATATCTAAACTTTTGTGCAACCGGTGAAAACCATATGATTAACCTTCCATCAATTCCGATGTATTTGGATATGTTGATAGGGAGTCAGGAATTTATTGGAGGTCTTAATCCGAAAGTAGGGGAGAAAAATATTATCGCGATCACTATAGATGGGTTTCCATATCAATCGGAGGCAGGAATATTGGCCCTGTTAGATCAAATCCCTGTTCAGTATAGATGGTCGACACGATTTATTTATATGGATACAGAAGAAGCCATTGATCACCTTAAAAAATATAGAAGAAAGTGGCAGCAAAAAGTGAGAGGGTTTGCAGATCAGCTTTTTAAAACTACGAATGGGGTCATTGATCAGGATGCATTATATATGGTTGATGACACAGAAGTAGCAATATCTGAAGCTTCTCGTAATGATGTTGTTTTTGGATATTTTACGTCAACAGTCATTTTAATGGGAGAAAATCTTGATGATTTAGAAACACATGCAAAAATGATCAGGAAGGAGATCCAAAATCTGGGTTTTAGTTGCAAGTTAGAAACAATCAACACGATAGAAGCATTCCTGGGAAGCTTACCCGGACATGGCGTACAAAATGTGCGCCGGCCTCTCATTCACACTTTAAATTTGGCAGACATGCTTCCCCTAAGTTCAATTTGGCCGGGTAGGGAAATCAATCCCTGTCCTTTTTATCCAAAAGAATCACCAGCATTAATGCATTGTGCAACAGAAGGATCTACACCATTTCGTTTAAATTTACATGTTGGAGATTTGGGACATACGCTCATATTCGGACCCACAGGAGCAGGAAAATCAACGCTGTTAGCCCTTATTGCAGCTCAGTTCAGAAGATACCCAAATTCTTCATTGTTTGTTTTCGATAAAGGTAACTCAATGCTGCCTTTGACTCTAGCGGCGGGAGGAGATCATTACGAAATAGGTGGAGAAGAGGGGAATCTACAGTTTTGTCCGCTATCCAAAATTGAAACAGATCAAGACCAGGCATGGGCCGAGGAGTGGATAGAAATACTGATAGAACTTCAGCAAGTTAAAGTATCTCCCGCAGATAGAAATGAAATCCACAGTGCCATGAATTCTTTAAGAAACTCTGAATCTAAGACGTTAACGGATTTTGTTACAAATCTAATGAATACCAGCTTGCAAGAAACACTTGAACATTATACTGTGAGCGGGTCCATGGGGGGATTATTAGACAGTGAATCTGATAATTTGGAACTATCGACGTTCATGACCTTTGAAATAGAAGAGTTAATGAATTTAGGCGATAAAAACCTTATCCCTGTATTACTGTATGTGTTTCATTGTATAGAGAAACGTCTTAAGGGCCAGCCCAGTCTCATTATTTTAGATGAGGCCTGGTTGATGTTAAGTCATTCGGTTTTCAGAACGAAGATACGGGAATGGCTCAAAGTTCTTCGCAAGTCTAACTGTGCGGTGATATTGGCCACTCAGTCTCTCAGTGATGCAGCCAATAGCGGCATTATGGATGTTCTAAAGGAATCATGTCCAACAAAAATTCTCTTACCCAATTCAACAGCAAAAGAACCTGGTTCAAGAGAATTTTACGAAATGATGGGATTAAATGATCAACAAATTCGTATCATTTCAGATGCACTTCCAAAACGCCAATACTACTACTTATCCTCTGAAGGAAGAAGGTTATTTGAACTCAATTTGGGTCCGATAGCTCTGTCCTTTGTAGGTGCATCATCGAAGGAAGACATCAAAACCATCAAATCTCTAAGAGATACTTATCACCATCAATGGCCCATGAAATGGCTTGAGGCAAGAAAGGTCCCTTATGAACAGTATCTTTAGGATTCTTGTGGCTATCTCAATAATGGCTATCAGTGTTGATCATTCGTTTGGAATGGGAATGATTCCATATGAAGCGACAGAATGGACACAGATAGCCAATAACATTGAACTGATTGATGTGGCTATTAAAGAAGCTCAACAAGTTGCAAACCAGATTCAGGTTATCAAGAATATGACAGATAATACTTTATCCGTTCCAAACCAGATTTGGGGGAATACAATGGATCAGCTAATGAGGTTGAATCAAGTTGTACAAGATGGTCATGCACTCGCATATTCCATGTCTAATATAGATGAAGTGTTTGCGAGTCGGTACTTGGGCTATAAAAAGTACCAACAGCTACAGCTAAATGACGATGGGTATGTGACCCAATATCAAGTCTGGTCCAGAACCAATCAAGATACGATAAGGGCAAGTTTGAAAGCAGCGAACCTACAATCTCAACAGTTCAACGATGAAGAGGAAACTCTTAATCAGTTGGAACAAATGAGTGAGTCATCTCATGGAAGGCTACAAGCGATACAAGTTGGAAACCAGATTGCTACACAGCAAGTACGTCAGACCCAAAAGCTAAGACAACTTATGATGTCACAAATGCAAATGCAGGGTGCCTATTTAGCAACTCAAACCGATATGCAAGATGCAGAAAATGCCCGAAATTCCTCAGAAATATCTCGAACCATTGTTGGTAACGAAGAACGAATAGGAGGAATCGAATGAAAAGAAAAATGAAGTATTTTGTTGTATTAGCAATGAGCATTCTGGTCATTGGCAGTTTAGGTGGTTGTAATGAGGAAAGCTCAAGCTCAACTCAAAGAGAAGAATCTAAAACGATTGTTGGGAATGAGGAACGAATACCACTGGAGGATACTTTCAAGTGATTTATACTAAGCTTTTTGTTGTATTAACAATGAGCATATTGATCATTAGCAGTTTAGGTGGTTGTGAAAGAGAAGAATCCAGAACAATTGTTGGGGATGAAAAAAGGATTACTTCAGATGATTTGTACTAAGTATTTTGTTGTATTAGCAATGAGCATTTTGGTTTTCTGTGGCTCCTCAGGTTGCGAAAGAGAAGAATCTAGAACGATTGTTGGGAATGAAGAGCGAATAGGAACCATCAGGTGAAAATGAATACAAGGGTTAAATAAAGCAATGTACAAAGGTCTTATAGCAAAACTGTTCATGATTCTGATTTTATGGGTAAATCTATCTAATGATGTATTTGCCATTATGTCAGAGGATAATTTGCTGGAGGAAATATATAAGTCCTACCAATCAGCTGGGGAAGGATGGGTTCAAGCCATTTATCAAGTATCAATTAGTTTATTTTGGCTATTAGCACACCTTGAATTTGCATGGACAGGAATAACACTAGCCATAAAAGGGGCAGATTTTCAGGAATTTTCGGGCGAAATCATCAAACGTATTTTATATATCGGTTTTTTCTTATCATTACTCATCTATTCAAATCCTTCACAAACTACATCATATTTTACACAAGGCATACATCGGTGGAATGCAAACATAGTTAATAGTTTCATAGAAACTGGTAAAAGAGCAAATCAAGCTGCTGGTGTCCCCACCAAATACGCAAGAAGTATTAGCCCTACTGCTATATTTGATACCGGGCTCAGACTAGCTGGAAAAGTTGCCACAATCTTTACAATTAATCCTGTAACAAAGTTAGGCCATTTCATTGCCTCTATTGTCATCATAGTCATCTTTGCATTAATGGCGGCTTTTATTCTTATGTCGTTAATAGAGGTACATATTATATTGAATGCTGGGATCATTCTTCTAGGGTTTGGTGCATCACAATGGACGAAGGGTTATGCGGTTAAGTATCTACAATTTGTGGTTGCTTCTGGAATGAAATTGTTCATAATTGTGCTTTTGGCAGGTACAGGAGAGCAGTTAATTAATAATTGGTTTAATAATTTTGAATTTTCAAGTCCACAAGTCTTAACGATTATTGGGGTATCTATCGCCCTTTTAGCTTTGATTAAGGCAATCCCTTCCTTTATTTCACAGTTACTTATGGGAGTGAGCTCATCCGCAGGAGATCAGTTTGTAAGATTGGCCATGAATACAGCTCGAACTACAGCATCCGTAGCCACTGCTGCGGGTATCGGGGCTTTGGGAGCTGGGATGGCTACAAAATCAGCAAGGGATCTTGCTATAAAAGGAGGTGCAAAAGGAGCATGGAATGTAGGAAAGAACACAATGTCTAATTTAGGGAAAGCTTTTGCACAAGATCTTGGTGGGAAGTTATCTGGTAATCCTTCAAATAGATTTGGCAATATGGGGAACAGAATGTCAAGAAACATGAAAGAGAATCCGGATAAATTCAATAAATCAACCAAAGGGAAGATTAAAGCAGGTTCAAATCCCTCATCAAATAATCCAACAGGAGGCGGAAAATAATGATTCAAATGCCAAAACCAAAAAAAACAAAAGCGATAAATCCATTTTTGAATTCTAGAAGAGAATGGAATGAGGTTGTTGGTGATATGGCGAAACGAGAACATTTCTGGCGACTAACCGCTTTAATGGCACTTTCCATTCTGTTTATCTCTATTATGGGGAATATCTTTCAGGGAACACAGGCTAAATTGAAGCCATATATTGTAGAAGTAGATAAGTTAGGTAACGCTGTTGCAACACAATATGCAGAGCATATCTCCACTACTGACGATAGGATAATTAAAGCTTTACTTGCAAGGTTTATCGTTAATATTCGAAGTGTCATGGTAGATGCGACGGCACAAAAGAGATCCATACTTTCAGCTTATGGTTTTCTTAGTTCAAGAGACCCTGCTATTCAGATGGTAAATGAATATTTCAAAAAGAAATCACCTTTTCAAAGAGCAAAGGAAGAGATTGTAGCTGTGGAGATATCATCTGTTCTACCTATTTCAAAAAAGACATGGCAAATTGAGTGGGTTGAGATTATTCGTAGCCGTGGTGGTATTGAAATTCAAAAGAAACGAATGAAGGCAGCTGCTAGTATCAAAATATTTCCGCCTGAAGATGAAAGGATGGTGCTCAAAAATCCAATTGGCTTGTATATCGAAAATCTAAATTGGTCACAACAATATTGAGGAGGAAATCTTATGAGTAAACGTGTTTTGAAACTATTGGCAATTGGTTTAATGGGGATAGGGGTTACCAGTTCTATATATGGAAATAAGGTAACAGATAACCAATATCTCAATCAGAAAAATCCAAGACTTAGTCGAAAAGAAATGAAAGGTATTGAGTTGGCAAGAGAGTGGATTCGAAAGAAAGAATTTCCATCTCAGGATGAAAATGGAAAAATTGTCTATTTATATGGAGCAACCATGCCATCTATTGTTACGTCGCCCTTAACCTTGACTGATATCGAACTTCAAGCTGGAGAAGTGATCAAGAACATGGACATCGGAGATAGTGTTCATTGGAAAGTTATGGCTTCAATGAGTGGTCCAAATGGATTTGAAAAGCCTCACATTATCATTAAGCCAACAGACGTAGGGTTAAGAACATCTATGGTGATTACAACAGATCGAAGAACCTATCATATAGGTTTGGTATCAAGACAAAATGACTTTATTCCCTATGTAGGATTTGTGTATCCCGATGATTTAAGAAAGGAAATGGAAGCCATGTTTGCAAAACAGGAAAGACGAAGAGAGCAACATATTATTCCTGAAACAAGGGAGAATATATCTCAACTTGATTTTAACTATTCGATAATGGGCTTTGCCAGATGGAAACCGGTAAGAGTTTACAATAATGGCATTAAAACCATTATCCAAATGCCGGATAGGATGAAGCAAGCAGAAGCACCGGCACTACTCGTGTTGGGGCCTAAAAATGAAGAGCAGCTTGTCAATTATCGCTTAAAGGGAAATCGATTCATAGTAGACCAAATATTTGATAAAGCGATTCTCATATCTGGGGTAGGATCGAACCAGCAAAAGATCACCATTTCAAGAGAAAAATCATGAAAATTATTTATACATG
This sequence comes from Candidatus Margulisiibacteriota bacterium, assembly GCA_013215865.1. Taxonomy (GTDB): domain Bacteria; phylum Margulisbacteria; class Marinamargulisbacteria; order DT-59; family DT-59; genus DT-59. The sequence continues at coordinate 5,753 of JABSQL010000409.1, read as the reverse complement.
TTTTATATTATGCCTATTGCTACTTTCAGGCTGTAAAAGTACGTCAGGATTCTTGCTGAACTCTTTTGATAAATTAGAAACAAACGTGTCTCATTCTCAGGTCATTGCAAAAGATATCGTTAAAATTATCTCAAATAAATATGGGCCGGGTAAAACAACTTTCTTGTATATTCCTCCGGATACAGCTTTAGGATTGGAAATAGAGTCTTTATTAAGAAAAAAAGGTTATGCTGTTACGAATTCAGATACGGATACCCAAGCTAATAAATTGGTATATGCAGCAGAGAAATTATTTGAAAACTATATAGTTGTTCGTGTTCAAGTAGGCGAATATCAGCTTTTTAATCGTGCTTATAGAAAGGAAAATGATAAACTCATTCCTGTAGGAAATTTTTCAGTTAAAGCAGGGCTATGAATATAAAACCTGACGGCATCCTAACTAAGCTTATTCCCAAAGATATTCGAAAGGTAAACAAATTACCTTTGCTCATTGTATTGGGTGTAGTAGTGGGTGTTATGATCACATTTTTAATAACCGTTCACAAAAGAAGTGCGCATTCACAAATAAGCACAAACTCTGAATCTAATATCAGTGTTCATAGCAGTGAGGATATTGCACTTTCACTATTTGAGGATATACCTGATAGTTTGGTAACGGTAGAAGAAAATAGTAAGCAGATGCCTATAAAGGAAGATAATACTAAATTTGTATCGCCCCATATAAGAACACCCTTAATAGACAACCACAATCCGTATGCGCATGAAGAAATTGAAAGATTGGAAATAGTCAGTAAAGAAGATGAAGAATTAAGGCGCATACGACAAAAGAAGCAGGATCTTTTTGAGGGCGCTCTAAATGCCTCAAGCAGAATTAGTGCAAAAGCACACACGACTAATCAAGGCGAAAAATTGGGGAATACTAATGGAATTCCAGATCCTAGAGATAGATTTGCAGATACCCTTAGAAATACATTAGCAAGTGCCCGATCCAGCTTAGGTCAAGATCAAAATATGCAAAGTGATAAGATGGCGTTTTTGGAAAAGGATAGATCAGGGTCATATCTTAATCATACCCGTCAAAAAGCGCTGAGTCCTTATGAGATTAAGTCGGGAACAATTATTCCTTCTATTATGATATCGGGAATTAATTCAGATTTGCCTGGCCAAATCATTGCACAGATTTCACAAAATGTTTTTGATACAGCAACCGGCCAACACTTAATAATCCCGCAAGGATCCAAGCTATATGGTGTTTATGACAGTCAGGTATCCTATGGTCAAAATCGTGTTTTAGCCGCTTGGAATCGTATTATATTTCCAGATGCATCTACTTTAGAGTTAGGGAACATGCAAGGTGTTTCATCTTCAGGGTATAGTGGGTTTAATGATAGGGTAAACAATCATTATTTTAAGATATTTGGAAATGCATTCCTGCTCAGTTTAATAACAGCAGGCTTTCAGATGTCGCAACCTCAAGACGATTCACCCTATTTAGGCGCTCAAGACGAGTTGGCAGCAGCACTCGGACAACAATTAAACCAAGTTGGAATGGAAGTAACAAGAAAGAATATGCAGGTACAACCTACCTTAAAAATACGTCCGGGATACCGATTTAATGTGATTGTGAATAAAGATATTTTATTTGAAAGGCCGTATGGCATTTAATGACATCCCGCCTGGTGGTCAAGCGGGACGCTCCCTACACGTATTAAAGGAAGAAAGCCTTTTAAGGGTAAGATAAATATTTAGATATGTAAAGTAATATAAAAGAAAATGAAGCATATTGACGCTAGATCCCATATTAATCAGAAGAAAATAAAAAGCAAGCTTTGGATTTTACCTATTGCGATATTTTTTATGTTCCTTTTCTCCTGTTCGATTGCCACCCAGTTCCTTGCCCATACGTTTAACTATCAATCTGGATTAGGAAGACCTGTTTACAACAAAGTGTATCTTCCTTGGAAGGTAATCACTTGGAGGAAGGCGTATTATAAAGAGTTCAAGAAGGAATTTGATGCTTCATTTTCTGTTGGGGTCTGTACGTTTGGGGGATGGATCGCCATTGTGTTCTTGTTGAAGTTAATGTGGGAAAAGCGGCCCAAGGCCATTCATGATCTCCATGGCTCGGCCCACTTTGCCTCAAAGTCAGAAATCTTGGATATGGGGTTACTTGGAAATAGTGTTCTAAATACCATTCATGAAAGTAATGGGAATGGGGTTTATGTAGGTAGTTGGAAAGATAAAAAGAACACTCATCTCTTGGTTCATGAAGGGCCGGAACCTGTTTTGGCTTATGCCCCCACTCGTTCTGGTAAAGGAGTAGGACTTGTTATCCCTACGTTACTTTCCTGGAATCATTCTGTGGTGGTGTTGGATATTAAAGGTGAAAACTATGAATTAACCGCAGGTTGGCGGAAACGATATGCCAATAATGTTATTTATAAATTCGATCCTTCTTCAAATGATGAGAATCGTACAAAGTTTAATCCCTTAGATGAAATCAGGTTGGGAACAGACTATCAGTTTGCAGATACACAAAATATTGTTCTCATGATCATTAATCCAGATGGAAAGGGACTTAAAGACCATTGGGATAGAACCAGTCAGTCATTCCTGGTAGGCGTTATCCTTCATTGTAAATATATTGCTTTATCTAAAGGAAAAGCAGCTACTTTTAGTGATGTGGTCACTCTATTGTCAGATCCTAAACGATCTATTGATGTTGTTATAAAAGAAATGATGACATTTGAGCATCATGCTGAAGAAAAGAGAGTAGACTCTGAAATAGCTGCAAGTGCGAGAGATATGCTCAACAAATCAGAGAAGGAACGGTCTGGGGTGTTATCTTCTGCTGTATCGTACTTAACCATCTTTCGGGACCCTATTGTCTCTAAAAATATGTTATCTTCTGATTTTAAGATACGGGATTTAATGAATGGTAAAAAACCTGTTTCATTGTATTTGGTGACACCGCCTGGTGATCAAGTAAGACTCATGCCCATTATACGGCTCATCATGAATCAGATTATTAAGATACTCACAGAAGATATGGTATACAAACATAGGTTGTTACTCATGTTAGATGAGTTTCCTAGTTTGGGGAAAATGGAAGAGTTTGAAAGAGCTCTGGCCTTTATATCAGGGTATGGGATCAAAGCATATATTATTGCCCAAGATTTGAATCAAATTCATGCTTCTTATGGGTATCATGAATCTATTACATCTAATTGTTCCGTTCAAATTGCATATGCTCCTAACAAGAATGAAACAGCAGAGCTGTTATCCAAGAATTTAGGGAGTTCAACAATTGTAAAGAAGTCTTTTTCTTCTTCTGGGAACAAGTATTCTTCATTACTCCATAGAACAGAGACCATTCAAGAAGTTCAGAGACCGTTACTCACTCCTGATGAGTGTAAGAGACTTCCGGGAATAAGGAAAGATAAGAAGGGACATATTATTGATACGGGGGATATGCTGATCTTTGTATCGGGTCATGCGCCTATTTATGGGAAGAAGATTATGTATTTTCTTAACCCTATTTTCAAAGCTAGGTCTGAGGTTGGGCTTTCTTGAAGAAAAACAGTTGCAGCGTTCTTTTGATGATTTTGGTTGTGGTAGCTATTTTTGTGATGAGCATCATGTTTATATATGGAAATGGGTATCGGTGGAATCGGACACCTTCGTTTCCCATGGGGATTTGGAGGGTTGAACGGCCTTTTGATCCTTCACGGGATTTGGGGGAGCTTGTTCTTTTTGAACCACCCGATACGGAGGTGTTTCGTTTGGCTAGAAAACGGGGGTATATTCCATTTGGGTTTGGGGAAGGTTTTATGGCTCCCCTTATTAAACGGGTAGTTGCTTTGGAAGGTGATGAAGTTGTTATTAATGAAACTGGGGTGTATGTGAATGGGAAGTTGCTTCCTAAGAGTAGGCCATTTAGAACAGACCGTAAGGGACGGGCGCTTCCTCTTGGAAAGGGGAAAGTTCTCTCTGAGAATGAAGTGTTGTTAATGTCGGACTATAATGAACGCAGCTTTGATGGGAGGTATTTTGGGGTGGTTTTTGTTGAGGGTTGGTTGGGGATTGTGGAAAGAAAATAATCCATCAAGATATTTAGGTACGTTTTAGTGCAACAATTCCTGGATTTGTTCGATATATATATAAAGCCAATAAAAAAAAGTAGGAGGGGAAGATCCCAATGATAAATCTAAGAAATAGAATAGGTAATGTTAAATTGTATACGTTATGTCTGATGGTGGCTCTGTTACTATCAGGATGTGGGTCCACAGGAGGGGAAGAGATTAAGAAAGAGATTAAGAAAGAGCTTACGAATGAAGTAAAAGACAAGATTCAAGATTATATATTTACATATATCTCGACGCCTGAAGAAGCAGTTGCAACAGTGGGTGGAGAGATTACACTCTCCATTTCAGGAGAATTAATAGATACGCATGTTTTTGAGTGGAAAATTGAAACGGATGGTCTAAATGAAGTCATTGAAGAAACAACAGATCAAGTAAGAGAAGTCGTTTCACCGTATATAAGAAAGTATACAACAGCAGTGCCTGGAACCTATGACGTGAAGGTTACAGCTTCTTTGGCTGATAAAGTAGTAGAGGTATACACGTTTAAGATTCGATTTGATGCCATTATTCCACCTTTAAAACCCAATATCGGAATAACCGTATATCATCAGGAACTTATTTTTGAATGGACATATCCATCAGATTCAGGGTGTGATAGCTTAATTTTGTATAGCTCAGAGGAGCCATTCTCGGATTCAGCTGTTGGAGAAATAGTATATAGCGGTAACGCATTAGAATATGTAGATAAGGGCCTAACAAATGGTACAACATATTACTATAAGGCTGAATATAACTGTACAACCGAAACTCATACTGCAGCTCATGAATTCAGTGGCATCCCTGCTGATGTAGAGGTTGTGATTCCTGATCCAGGTCTCAATAATGCGATCTCGTCCGAGTTTCAGAATCTTTCTGATAATACACTAAATGTATCCGATGTTTTGACTATAACGCAATTATTTGCAGGAAACATCAATATAAGTAATCTAGAAGGTATTCAGCATTTGAGGAACTTGAACACTCTGGCTCTTTATGATAACAACATCGAGGATTTAACCCCACTTGAGGATTTAACTCAATTGAACGATCTGAGTCTTTCTCAGAACAAAATCAATGATTTAACCCCACTTCAGTATTTAACCAAATTGAACACTCTGAATCTTTCTGATAACAACATCGAGGATTTAACCCCACTTGAGGATTTAACTCAATTGAACTTTCTTCTCCTCGGCGGGAACGATATCGTAAATATAAATCCACTAAGAAAATTAGTTTTGGTGGCTACTCTTGGAATCGAAAAAAATAATATCACAGACATAAGTGTACTTAGGGACTTAATACCATTGAAAGAACTTTATATTTCTGCTGAAAGTAATGAAATGTTACAATCCCTTTCAAAATTAACATTAGAGAATTTACCGAATATTGTCACTATTAAAATCTATGGTAATGAAACGGATTGGAATTCCTATGATTACAACAAGGCAAATGTGTTCTGGTCGCCTGATGAATAACTGATTAAAATTCAAGCAAATATAAACCCTGTTACATGTAGCAGGGTTTATACTGAAACCAAACAAGTCTATTCACCCCAAATTCAAGCAAAGAATAAACCATAATTTACTCATTGTGTCCAAAATAAATGATCGTTTTCTCTGGACACTTATG
>JABSQL010000408.1 GCA_013215865.1 Candidatus Margulisiibacteriota bacterium | reverse complement strand
GGGGATTTCGATCTTATCTCCGCCAGTTTCGCAATACATCAAACCAGATTTTTCTTCCTGGGGGTACCCCCAGGAAGAATGTCATCTATTCCTTCATTGCTTCTTTGTATCGTATAAGGGGGATTTAGGGGGTTTTTTCTTGCTTCCCCCTGTGAAGGGGGATAAGAGGGGGTTTTTTCTTGCTTCCCCCTGTGAAGGGGGATAAGAGGGGGTTTTCTCATTAAATTAACTCAACTGGAAAAAACTTCATAATGAGTCTTTGGTATGATCGAAAGAGGCTCGGGTATCTGTAATGTTTTGTTTGTTCACGTAGTGTAATGAGAGTGCGGTGGGTGGATTGAGTCCATTTGAGTGAGTTTTTGAGGGGCTTGCGATCAGAATGGAGGATATATAGCAGGTCGGCGATTCTTTTTCTGAGGAAGATTCCCTCTTTATTACCTTTGTTATCGAATGGTGCGATGAGGATTTTGGATAGTTCATCCAATAGTCCCTGACTTTCTAATCTTTGCAAAATGGTATTTTTGTTAGATTTATCTATGAGGTAAGTAAGTAAATAAATGCTGTTGCGTTTGACTCTTTTGCTTTTTGAAGTAAGAAACGCACGGATGGTTTCGGGTGTAAGGTTAACTAGAACGGCTGTTCTAATGATCGGATCACACTGTTTATCAGCCAGCAATACGGTGAGCAAGTGGAGGGTCTGGGAGCGGGTTGTTTGGGATGTTGCAGGGTCTATTGCTTGTTGGATATACTTCTTCAAAAGGGCATTGTTATTTTCAAGAAGCTGTTGTTCAACTTTATGTGCGGCATTGCGGTTATATCGGATAATATTGGTCAATTGTTTGACATTATAGTTTTCTGGAGACATGGTGAACTCATCTGCTTCTTCCATTTGATATTTTTCAAATTTCTTTATAAGTGTGATGATCTGATTTTCTATATGATGTCGCTTTTCCTTTCTTGAAGCGGGTTCATTAAGTTTTTGTTGGTAATAGTATTCGTGAATTCTTGCTAACAGATGGTCATTCGGCGTGAGTTTTTCTTTGAGATGATTCAATGGGTGGTTGGGATCATCATTTTGATGGATTTTCGTTGCCAATGTTTGGAATAGTTTATAATAATCTGGGAATGATTGAGGTGGTTCAGCATGTTTCTTTTCGTCATCCATAATGTGATGGGATAATGAAAGGCTCGAACATGAAGAATCTGCTTTGTGCAGCCATTTTCTCGCCCAACTGTCGCTATCTGATTTGAATTCGAAATTGGAGGAAGATGTCTCTCTCTTAAATATTGGGGTTTCAATTGATTGGCGGTGTCGTTTAAGTGGCAGTATTCTTGAGAAAAAAGTTATTTTTTTGGGTGGGTGTGATTGAAGAAGTCTGATGGATGAAGTTCTGCCAAATGACACTAGGTCTCCTCCCGTTGCAGTGTTATTGTTCAGGATACACTATTTTAGTGAACTGGGGAAGGTGGGCCAGAGTGTGGTGGCTCTGGCTTGGGTTGTTTGTGGGGGAGGTATGTAGTTGGGTTAGGTGTTAAACATCTAATTTAACCTCATTAATGGGTGTCAACGCAAAGTAGAAATGTCCTAATCCCTGCAAAGTAGAAATGTCCTGTTTTAGCAAAGTAGAAAAAGAAGGAGACAGTAGCCCCAGAGGGGGGAGCTCCCCCCT
>JABSQL010000407.1 GCA_013215865.1 Candidatus Margulisiibacteriota bacterium | reverse complement strand
GGGAAGAAAGGAGGGTCGCAAAAATCTAAATCATACCTGTGTGTTCCTCTTGTTTCTGGTTACAATGTGATGGGCGTTATTTATATGAAGGATAAAAAAAACCGTGACTCATTTACACCACAAGATATGAGAATGATATCGGAAATGTCTTATCAGATTGCCATAGGAATTGAGCATGCAGATTTGTATACCAATGCAGAAATGCTTTCTGTCCAAGACCCATTAACGGGTTTATTTAACAGAAACTTTTTTATTAAAAGCCTTGAAAAAGAGATTCAGCGTGCAAAAGTGAATGATTTTCCCATCTCTATTTTGATGTTGGACATTGATTTTTTTAAGGCAACAAATGATACATATGGACATTTAATTGGGGATGAAGTCTTGAAAAAAGTGTCTATTGTTTTTAAAAAAATGGTCAGAAAAACAGATATGGTTGCCCGCTATGGTGGCGAAGAAATGATAAGCGCATTAATTGGGGCTGACTCTGATCAAGCGTTCAAAATTGCCGAAAAGGTTCGTAAGAAACTAGAGGAACTATGTTTATTTGCTGTCCAAATTAAAATGGACTCAGGAGCGACGAAGTATATGTTGGTCGAAAAAGAATTGGATACTAAGTATACCTGTCTGCTATTTCCACTGCATACAAACCCAGATGAAATGAATGCTAAAGTAGAAAAAGAATGGATTGAATCTCTTTGGCTAAAAAAAATTAAAAGGGATATCGAGGAAAGACAAAAATTGAATGTAGATGTAGGGGGTAAATTAAAAATTGGACGGGTTAAAGTGACGGCTAGCGTTGGAATTGCTACATTTCCAGATGATTTCAGTTCTTTAAAGGTGGGAGGAGATGAGATAATCGAGGAAAAATCCAATGATGCGGACCTTCTTTTTGGGATGTCTGACCATGCACTGTATGAAGCCAAACGGTTTGGGCGTAATCGCATTTTTAAATATCAAGATATTCAAAAAGCGATGTCTAGGAAAGAAATCAACCATAGAGAGGAAATAGATCTTGAAAAGGTGATGATAAAATTGCGTGCCTTTGATTCAGAACTCTATCAACATAGTCGTAGAGTATCCAATATTGCTCTTGATATGTCGAAGCATTTGGGTCTGGATGCAGATATGCAGAATATTGTTAAAAATGGCGCATTGTTACACGATATTGGCAAAATTAAATTTCCCAAATCATTGATCCAAAAATTGAAACCACTTACAGATTCGGAATATGGCAAAATGAACCAACATCCGTCCATAGGTGCTGAGTTTTTGGAAAGATATGTGTCTCTCCATAAATTTATTAATGCGGTTCGACATCATCATGAAAAGTGGGAAGGATTTGGATATCCAGAGGGAATTGCAGGAAGTCGGATTCCCATTGAAGCAAGAATTATCGCGATTGCAGATCATTTTGATGCCCTCCAAACAAAAGGACATTATAGATGTCTTTCCAAGCCATTAGAAGGCGAAGCAATGACATATATCAAGAAGTATAAAGGCATACTCTTTGACCCGGATATTGTGGATATGCTTGTGAATAATCTTGAAGATTTAAGAGAGGCGAGAAATAGTAGCAATGATTGAACTTGAACATGTGTACAAGGAAATATCAGGTGATATCGAAACCCCCGTTACCGCGTATTTGAAACTGAACGCGTCCAATAGCTTTCTTTTAGAAAGTGTGACAGGGGGCGAGCAAGTGGCGCGGTTTTCTATTATTGGAATGGACCCTTTTTGTATATTTAAATACCAACATCAACACCTACAGATGACGATGTTTGGGAAAGATGTGCCTTGCTCAGGAAATCCATTTGATGTTTTGGAAAAGCAGCTATCTTCTTTTTCTCTCGATATAAATGATGATTTGCCATCTTTTGTGGGGGGTGCAGTGGGTTACTTTGGTTGGGATACTATATTTCATATAGAATCGATTCAGAGAGTTCAAAAAGAGGTTTCAAAATACCCGGATGCCCATTTCCTCTTTCCAAAATCCATGGTCATTTTTGATCATGCTAAACGGAAAATAATACTTCTCACTTTAGTTCCGAAGGGGGACATTGAATCAGGTCGAAAGGCGCTGAGAGATATTGAGAATCGTCTCAATGAACCATTAACGTCTCAGTCTACCGATATAGGCCAGGTACCAGATGATGTGTTTGAGACGGTGACGTCTACCTATGAAAAGGCATCGTTTAAGTCTGATGTCGAAAAAGTAAAGAAGCACATATATGAAGGAGATGTTTTTCAACTGGTTTTATCACAACGATTTTCAATAGAATCAGCCAAAAAACCCTTTGATGTATACCGATCTTTACGTGCAATCAATCCTTCACCATATATGTATTATTTTAGATTTGAGGATTACTATATCATTGGGTCATCACCAGAGATTCTGACATGTCTTGAAAATGGGAAAGCAAAGGTGAGGCCTCTTGCGGGCTCCAGGCCCAGACAAAAAGAAAATGAACATGAAGTGGTAGAAGAGTTAAAATCTGATGACAAAGAAAAAGCGGAACATATTATGCTTGTGGATTTGGGCCGGAACGATTTGGGGCGGGTCTGTGATTACCAGTCTATTCAAACATCTCACCTGATGGAAGTGGAGAAATATTCTCATATCATGCATATGGTGTCTCATGTGTCGGGCACCCTTTCACCGGATAAATCTGCAATGGATCTATTGAAAGCCACCTTTCCAGCAGGGACGGTGAGTGGTGCGCCTAAAGTCAGGGCCATTGAATTGATTGAAGAAATTGAACCCACCCGACGGGGCCCTTATTCAGGAGCTCTGGGGTATTTTGACTACAAAGGAAACATGGATATGTGTATCATGATTCGGACATTGTTTATGCAAAATGGGGTCTATGATATTCAGGCAGGTGCGGGTATTGTGGCGGACTCAGATCCAGAGTTGGAGTATACAGAAACCCGAAATAAAGCCAAAGGGATTATTAGCGCATGCTTTTAATGATCGATAATTTTGATTCGTTTACCTATAACCTGGTCCAGTACCTGGGAGAGCTGGGTGCAGTCATTGAAGTGTACAGAAACAATGATATTACCCCAGATGAGGTTGAAAAAATGGCACCCAAAGGAATTGTGATATCACCAGGCCCTGGAAGGCCTCAAAATGCAGGAAATACCAAGGATATTATTCAAGCCCATTATCAGTCCATTCCCATACTAGGGATATGTTTGGGACATCAGGCCATTGCAGAAGTGTTTGGTGGTGACATTGTTCATGCGCCTTATTTAATGCATGGAAAAGCCTCTGAAATATGTCATGACGGGAAAACCGTATTCAAAGACATCCCATCGCCATTTATAGCAACCCGGTATCACTCTTTGGTGGTAGACCCCGCTTCTTTACCAGATTGTTTGGAAAAGTCTGCATGGACGACGGACGATATTATCATGGGAGTGCGTCATAAAACTTATCCTGTCGAGGGAATTCAGTTTCATCCAGAATCTATTCTAACTCTTCAAGGGAAGGCTATTTTAAAGAACTTTTTGGCCCAGATTTCTCAATAACCGCAGTGGTATCAATACCCCCACGAGTATTGTAAACCGTCGTCAACTTCATATGTTGGGGTTTCAGCAATGAAAATAAATCCTTGAAAATGCGGTTGGTTGCATCTTCTTGGTATATACCCACTTGACGGTAAGATAGTAAATAATATTTTAATGATTTGAGTTCAACGAGGTGATCATGAGGGGTGTATTCCAAGGTAATCTGTCCAATATCGGGTAGCCCAGAAAAGGGGCACATGGCCGTAAATTCACGGGTCTCATAAGTGATACGCTGGGTTTCACCTTGATAGGGAAGAGTCTCAAGTAATTGGGGCTTGATAGCATCATGTGATTCGAATGGAATTTGAAATCCTTCTGCTTTTGGCATGGGGCCATTTTACAGAATGTTTATGAATGGATCAAATCGGGTATAAACATGGAAGTAAAGGGGGGTAACATGAATAATATAAATACACAGGGGATTTTACCTCTGAATGATGTTCAAATTGATTTCAAGAATATACATGTCGAGAAAAAATATCTTCAAAATCCGTTTAAGAATATGCCAGAGTAATTATCTAAAGAATGGTATAGCCATGTGATATCTTTTGGATTAGGGTCAGGTTATGAATCAACAATGCTCTTGGCTCTATCTATTAAAATGCTCATGCTTTTTCTAAAAGTAGAATACTTAAATACCAATAAAGAAGAATTGCTCAGTGTTTATAACACACAATTGTGTCCTCAATACGAAAAATGGATATCATTTGTTGAAGACACTTATGTCATCAAACCCGTTCCCCCTGCATTATCGCCGCTATGGCAAAATTTTAAGCACCAAAAAGAAGTTCTCGATCGTCTTTTGGCCCATACTTGAATTGAGTCTAATATGGTATACTCACCACCCATATGAGGTACCAATCTTATAATAATGGACCTAATTTTCTTTGGATAGGTCTCTTAATACTTCTGTTCTTTGGCGGGTTCAAATTATTATTGGGCATTTTTGGTATTGTCTTGGTCATATTTGTCAATTTCTTGCCCATGATTCTTATTGGGTGGCTGTTAATGACATTGGCCCGATCTGTTAAAAAAAACACCTCTATCAACGACTATTTAAAACACCAATCTCCAGAGCATAACCGATTTATGGAGCTTACTGTACGGACGGTTGTCCATGTAATGAAAGCAGATGGAAAAATAGAAGAGTCAGAAAAGCAGCTTTTATTTGCTTTTTTTGCCCAGGTGCTGCGGTATGGTGAAACTGAAATGACGTTTGTTACGGATATATTTGAGAAATCTGTTGCGCATCCGCATCCCTTAGAAGAATTATGTATTGAACTATCTCAATTTAATTACGAATCCCGATTATTACTCATTGATTTGGTATATCGTATCGCCATGGCAGACCATGAATTTCATGCTGAAGAGAATAAACTCATTCAACGAATGGTCGGATTACTCAAAATAAATCCGATGGATCATCAGAGTATTCGTGCGAGATATGATCTTTCTGTTCAATCAAATCAATCAAAAAAAGATCATCACTATACTATTTTAGGCGTTAAGCCAGGTGCATCCAAAGACGACATTAAAAAGGCCTACAAAGAAGCCATTAAAAAGAACCATCCAGATAAGGTTCATCATTTGGGAGAAGAATTTAGAAAAGTAGCAGAGGAAAAAATGCGGGAGATCAATGCATCATATAAGGCCTTGGCAAGTTGATGGCTGATTTATCAGGTTTAAATCAATTTGTAGACAGTCAAGATACAAAAGGATTTTTAAGAGCGTATTTACAGTTAGTCCTGGACGGATATAATCTGTCTATTCCGTCTAGTTTGGAAATGGATGGGGTTAAAAAGGGCTGGGAACAAGTTCTTCAATCGTTTATGGGTTCTATAAATGACCCGTTTTTAACAGAACTTTCTTCTTTATGGCTTCGTTTGGTGAAGCAGCAAGGTGGTAAACTCACTGAAAACTTTTCGGTGCAAATGATGGCTCTTTTAGATGGAAAACCCAAACCCCAAGATATTATTCCTGACCAAAAAGAGGGACCGGCTGATCAAAAGGGTGCGCCTGCTGACGCACCTGCTCCCCCTCAAGGAGGCGCTGCCCCAAGTCAAGAGAATGGTGCTCCCCAGCAGTCTCCAGCCGCTGAAAATGTGCCGCCACAAGCAGATTCAGGTTTGGATACGGTGGCACCCAGTATCAGTGAAGGGTATTACAAACATCAAACGGCAGAAGAAACGAGTGTTCCTTCAAAAGAATTGTTGCCCAAATATATTCAAAAGGCCATTAAAGAAGAAAAGGCGAAATCCTTTTTGATTCATTATTTATCTTATAGCCGGTACGATATAAAGCCCAAAGTACCTCTTAGTTCAGTGAAAAGCGTCATTCAAAAAAGTTGGGAAGATATTTTAATGACTGATTTTAGTGCCATGCCTTCATCTGAATTCTTATCAGAATTATCGGCGAACTGGTTTTATCTGGTAAATCAAAAAGGATTTCCTTCTTCTATTCCTGTGTTGAAAAAAATGTTAATTCATTTACTCATTGAAAAGAACCAACAGCCCACATCAGAATCTGAAAAGAAAGAGAGTCCAACAGCGACATCTAAGAAACAGAAAAAAAAGAAGAAAAAGAAGAAATCCTTCTTGGATGCTGTTTCTGATGGGGTAAATACCTTTTTTAAAGGTGTTAATAAAATCTAATGTCCTTGTTTGTAATGACGACATCCATCTGAACATCCCAATCATCCGTTGGAAGAGACGTGACAATCTGGTCTTGATAGGCGATGCCCACTTTTAACCCTTTGGCATGACCAAGAAGTTTGTCATAGTAACCCCCCCCCCTT
>JABSQL010000406.1 GCA_013215865.1 Candidatus Margulisiibacteriota bacterium | reverse complement strand
GCAGCAATGATACCACCGGGTGTCATTTTATGGTCTAGAACCAAATAGGTGCTCACTGCCATAGTAACCATTTGTATTGTTAATCGAATGATTTTAGTAACAGATGAGATAATATTAGACTTTTGAGACACTTCGAATTGCATTTGTATTGCATCTAAATTCGTTTTTTCCCACTTTGTAACAATGGGTTTGGTCATCCCCATAGATTCAATGACTTCTGCATTTCGGGTCATCAGTTCTGCCTCTTTCATGTTCTTCGTTTGAATATCACTGGCCTTTTCGAAAATCTCTTTAGACTGCGATTCATTGAGTAATGCCATCCCAAATAAAATCAATGACGATACCAGAATAATGATGCCAACAATAGGATGTATAAAAAATAAAACGATCATAAAAATAATGGCCCAAGGGGCATCACATAATTGCTGAAGAGGCAGGCCAGTGATGAAGCCTTTGATGGATGAAAGGTCTTTTAATGCTTGACTTCCAGATAATGTTTTTTGTACAGCGGATATACGAATAGATGCCACTAAGAATGCCGGTGATAGCTGTTTATCTACCCAGGCTCCGATGTGATTAAGTACCGTTGATCTAATGGCTTCTAGTGCCCCTAAAAATAAAAAAATAATCATCACAATTACAGATAACATGGTTAATGTTTCTAGACTCCCGCTAGAAAGAACACGGTCAAAAATCTGCAATGTATATAAAGGACTTGCTAACGTGAGTAAATTGATTCCACAACTGAAAATAACAATAAATTTGACTGCCTGCTTGCAGTGTTGCATGGCGGCATATAATCTAGATTCTTTCATAAGAGTAGTGGATTATTGCCCATGGCGTAACGGTATTCTGAAATGGCGCCAGCGAATTCGTAACGTCGAATAGATTCTTGAGCGATGGCATCGTATAACTCTTTTTTTGCTATCAAAACATCCAATTTAGTGGCGTTGCCCAGTTCAAACTTACGGATCTCTTTAGACACCATTCCTTCAGCTAATTCACGATGAATAGAGGCATCTTTCTGTTTTTTCTGGGACAATTCCATAGCATATAAAGCATCATTAATCTCAAGATGGATTTCTTGTTTTTTAAGTTCAATTATCAATTTTGATTCTTCCAATAATAACGTATATTCTTTGATTTTTGATAGTGTCTCAAATCCATTAAATAAGCGTACAGATCCTTCAACACCCCAGCTAAAATCTCTGTCTCTTGACGATACAGAGAACTTTTCTTTGTTGGTAAATCCATAAGTTGTATTGAATGTAATAACAGGCCACTTTCTGTTTTTCTCAGTTTTAATGCGTGCCTTTAAGCTCTCTTGCTCTTTTAGGAGCTGTAGCAAATCGGACCGTTGCTCCAGAGCAGATTCTAATGTGCCCAGAGTTTCTATAATATCAAACTTAAACTCCGGGGTGAGGCTTTTTTCCTCTATGTTTAAAGAATCTTTACGATTCCGGCCCAACTTATGTTTAAGTTTTGTTATAAATAAAGTGTAATTTTGGCGATGTTCCATTCGCTTCTGTTGACTGTTTGCCAACGCTATTTCAGCTTGTAACACATTTTCTCGGGTATTAAGTTTAAGCATTTTCTTGCTTTTAATCTCTTCTAATTGCTTTTCTAAAATAATAACGTCCTTTTTTGCCAACAGTATCAATTGTTGCGTATGAGCGGTCTCATAATAAAGCTGAGCAAGTTCTAACACCTGTTCTTGTTCGGTTCGTTTATACGCGTATGCTTGAGCCTCATACTCTAGAAAACTCACTTTCAATTTTAGGGGTATATTTTTGTCATATATTGGCTGAACGAGTGATACGCGAAGGCGTAATGCATTTATGGGATCTAAATTTTGTAAATTTGTTTCTTGATTATCCAAAGCCGTAACAGATGTAATTTGTCTTGTACCTCTTAAATCGTTATGAATTTGCTCTGCTGCTACATCTATCTTTGGTAGTAAATGAGACCAAACTTGTCTTATTTTCGCTTTTTCTTGACTTAATTTTAAATGATATATTTTAAGTGCGATCCCATTAGATTTAAATTCTTCTACGGCCTCCTTTAAAGACAATCTCTCTGAATAAACAGGGTGCTGCATGATACATGCAAACAATATACACAAAACGGATAGTCTCATGCTGATAATCTATGCAAAAACAAAATCATTGCTTGCTAATTCATGTTCACCTAAAAGAGCAAAGGCGAAATCTTCGTTAACAGAATTTACAATTGTATGGGTCCCATTAAAACTAAATTGAAAATCATCCATTGATTCGAAATTCAGCTGACTGATATCTAAACTGTCTTCCCCTTGTGTGAAATCTTCAATGACGTCCATCTCATTTTGTGTCGAATCTTCTAAACGGGTAAACACAAATACATCTTCACCCTCACCGCCAAAAAGATGATCGGATTGTGTGCCTCCGTCTAACCGATCATTACCTGTATATCCCTTCAAGGTATCTCTCCCAGACCCTCCGAACAGATTATCGTGACCTTTTCCTCCTTGGACATTATCATCTCCAGAATCACCATATAACATGTCATTGCCATCGTTGCCCCAAATCACATCATTGCCTTCACCGCCCCGTATTTCTATATCACCATACGTAAATCGGTTTGAAGTAAGATCCACGATATCATGACCCGATCCGGCATCAATGCGCTCAATATTTTTTAATCGCCCATCTCCTGTCTGAGAAGGGCTATACATATCATCAAGAAAATAGGCATCATTCTCAGATGTCAATGTCAATGTATCCCATCCATCACCACCGTCAAAAACGTCATAGCTTCGTTTCATTCCAACAACTGGAACTGTATCTCCCGTATCCGTATTCCATGCATAATATGCATCCGTCCAAATATCATCTTCACCATATACAAGACCGTCATCATCTTCGCCACCGAGTAGAAGATCGGTCCCTGAACCGCTTATAAGTGTGTCATCTCCTTGTCTGCCACTTAATATATCATCCCCAGAAGACGTTAAGATATCATCCTCTTCTGTTCCCACAACGTTTGCAATTGCAAAATGGAGACCTGTTTTTATTTCAGAAACATCATCTTTAACGGAAACTTCTATGGTTATTACTTTGCCGGAGACGTTGCTATCAGGGGTCCCTGTGAATTGATGAGTGACCGGGTCATAGGTCAACCAATCCGGCAGCGAATCACCGTTTTTGAGACCCACGCTCATAACGGCATCTCCTTCAATATCCTCAAAGAAACGGGTATCCAGGGTGTATTGAAACGCTTCTCCGACGTGTAAGTCCTGAACAGATAGGGGCTCTAATAATCTGATTGGGTCATTCACAGAATCTATAGTAAGGGTAATAGACTGGATAACAAATCCACCATTGCCATCACTTATCGTATAGTCAAAGCTGTCTTCTCCAAAATAGTGTTCATTTGGAGTGTAAATAATCTGATTATTTTCAATCATTACAGTACCATATTGGGGAGCTGTAACGTCGCTTATCGAAAAAACATCTCCTTCCTCTTTACTAATCCCAGTGATGGCATCTATCACAATAGGAGCATCTTCCTGTGTATGAATATGTTCAACAGCGGTAACAGATACATGGGATGAAGTGCTTCGGTTTGTCCAGTCATCTGACTCCAGAACCCTTAATACGGTTCCATCTTCAAATTCTATAGTTGATAGCTTCATTCTGTAGTCGGAAACAGAATAAAATCTATTGAGGTAGACGGTGTCATTCGAGCCGTTGATAGAAAGGGATACACCCTCATATTCATTGGGAGTCCATTCTAAATCTTCATAAGAAATACCTTCTCCAAATTCTAATATGCTGGTACCATAATTGTCGGTAATGACATCATTTCCATCACCCAAATTAAATATATAGGTATCATTCCCTTTCCACCCTTCCAACGTATCATTTCCTTTTCCGCCAGATATAATATCATCTCCATTAAATCCATATATTTCTTCTCTTTCATTACCTCCCATCAGCGTATCATCTTGTTGGGTACCGTATATATAGTGACGTCCAAAATAATCATCGACATATGGCCCAATATTTACATCCGTAAGATCCATAAATGTACCATCCATAAACTGAATGCCCGCAAAATCCGTAAGACTGCCTTCAGAAGGATGAAAATAGTTTATAATTTGTACATAGTCATCTGTACCTTTGAGCTGAAACGTAAGGTTTCTCCAGCTAGGATATATTTCAAGGTCATTTTCAGTGATGCCTTCACCCATTTGTATGATACTATTGGGAGAAAAGTCAAATAAGAATGTTCTTTCATCTCCTCTGTTAACCAAAACTATATCCGAACCACCATTCCCGTAAAGAAAATCAACCCCTTTTTTACTAATGAAGACTTCTGAGTCCGGTGTGCCATATAGTTCATTTCTCTCATTTGTCTCCGTCAAGTTGGGCTTAAGATCCTCTCCCCGAAGAGTATGACCGTCCGCAAACTGAAAAAGATATGAATCTTGATTGAGCCTAAAGTCTTCAATGGCGATTTGATCTCCATCAGACCCAATTTTAATCAATAATTGGTTCATATACAGTTCCCCATAAGTGGCTTCATCTTTGCCGTCTGAAAAATACAGGATGCTTGGTGAGAAAAGTGTTCTCTCAAAAACCAAATCTTCTTCTGAAATACCTTCCCCAAAAATGATGGTGTTTGATCCTGTATTATCATAATAACTATCTATAGTGTCTTGTCCGTCCCCCCGATTAAAAATAATGGTTCTTTGACCTTTACTATATCTATAGTAATCGTTTCCTGGCCCGCCAATTAATATATCAGTGTAATTATTGTCTCCATCATCATGGCCGCCATCTAACTCATCATTGCCGCTACCTCCCACCAACCGGTCATTTCCATAGCCACCATGTAATTTGTCGTTTCCACTTCCACCATCAATAAAATCGTCCCCTTCACTGCCGGATAGTGAATCATCTCCTTCTTGCCCATATATTAAATCATCCCCCTCTAGCCCTATAATACGGTTATCATCATCTGTACCGTAGATATAGTCATTTATATAGGTTCCCCATGTTACATGGTCTCCATCTATTGCATTTGTAGTTATGAAATCTGGATTTACTTCCATCTTGGTTCCATCTGAAAATTCAAACATAATGTTTCTTAAACGATACTCTCCATCTGGTAATGTTTGTATTGCATTTTTAATGACTATCTCATCCGCTGAGTTTTTGAACACAATGACCAAACTGGCTCTAAATAAAGAAGAGCCACCAGCTCCCATTCCTATGAACTCAATATCACCTTCAGAAATACCTTCGCCAAATATGATAGTATGACTCCCATATCGGTCATCAATGGTATCATTTCCGTCTCCTAGCCGGTACACATAGGTGTCATCCCCTTCACCCCCATTTAGGTGGTCATCACCAGGACCCCCATCAAGGGTATCAACGCCATCATTCCCATATATTTTATCGTTCCCTTCTCCCCCAAAAAGAGTGTCATCATTCTCATTGCCATATATTCTATCGTTCCCTTCTTTTCCATGAATCGAAATCGGGATGACTTTTCCTCTAATATAGTCATCACCGCTGGTACCTTCAATAGTTGCCAACTTATCTATATCCTCAAAAGTAAGCACAGTGCCATCTTCAAATACAAATTCCTCGATATTGAATTGAGTATTTCTATGGCGGCTCCCATAAAAAAAGAATTGATTCTTAATCGTCCATTGGTCAGAAGTGGGGCTTCCCTCAGAATCCATCCGAGTGATAATCAAGTCTTTATCTTGGTAAACAAATGATAGGTCTTCAAGCGCAATCCCTTCGCCAAATTGAATGACATCATTTCCGCCACCACTGCGACTAAATAATGCACCAAAAATGTCATCAACAACTGCCCACATATCCAGATTATTGCGAATCGCTTCATGTAATTCATCAAATATACTCAACTGATAGATAATACTGTCCGCTACAATAGCCGAACTATTTTGACTCAATATGTATCTGTCATTTCCATTGCCACCGATAAGAATATTGTTACCACCACCACCATCTAAAACATCATCTCCACCATCAGAGTATAAAATATCGTCACCGGAACCCCCCATAACAATATCGTTTCCTCTTTCACTGATGAGGATGTCATTTCCTTCACCTCCCCTTAGGGTGTCGTCTCCATCCCCAGTAAGGATTTGGTCATGGCCCTCTCCGCCTTCAACAACGTCATCACCATCAAAAGTAATGATAATATCATGTCCCGCTTCACCAAAAATACCGTCATTCCAAGGAGATCCCATTAATATATCATCATCAGAAGAACCATGAATGTTTGCTATATATGCATTAACAAAAGATACCAGATCTATGGTCTGATTATCGTCAAATAATAAATGATCTATTTTTCCGGAGTTTTGTGAGAAAAAATTCCTCAATACGATACTGTCTGTTGTATCGACTAGCTCTAGAATGAGGTCGTTATTCACAAATTGTAAACGAATATTATCCCTTGTGATGTCAGGGCCGAAGGAAAGGATGTCGTTAAGTTGATTCGCCCCTCTTTCAATAATGGTGTCCTGCCCATCTCCTCGGTTAAACAAATATGTATCATCACCTGACCCTCCCATTAGCATATCATTACCAGCCCCGCCAATTAACTGGTCATGACCCCTTCCCGTTTTGATCTCATCATTTCCATCAAGACCTCTTACAATGCTGTTGTTATTATCTGTATCAATAACATCATGACCATTTGTTAGGGTGTATACATTTCCCTCCATACTCAACCCAGAAATTTCCATAGATTTCTGTATCACAACAGAATAAATCAAGTTCTTATCAAAATCAGAGCCAATAAATTCTGTTGAATCAAAAACAGTTCTAAATAAATATAGTTGGAACGGATCTTCAATAGACTCAACGAAACGACTTAAAGAATCAGTAAGAAGGGTAGAATCCATAACAACAAATTGGTGATTTGAAGCAGCAAACGCACCACCGTTAAACACATCTTTATACACAGATTGAAGAGAAATAGCAGAAAAAATTTCTTCCTTGAATTCATTGAATTGACGGTTGATGAAAGATGAATTTAAACCAAGTATATGAAAATCTTGACCCGTCGTTTCAAACCCATTTTCGATAATCGATTTAATATTGGTATCCCCTGAAAACGCTTCCAAAATCCATGCTTTGTCTGTAAGTGTTAACTCATCTCTAGAAATATCATGCCGATCATGAAGCCCCGTTAATCCAGACCATAAGGCAATAAATGCATCTATTTGGGATTGAATGGCTCCCGCATCTGTTTCCTGCATCAACGCCTGTGCCATATCAGCTAACCGGGTCTCTTCTACATACCTGATCTGTGTGCCCGCCACAACTCCCCATCCTCGAATTGCAGGTAAATGACTATAAGTATGAGCTACAAGCGTGTCTCCAACATATCGGCTATCAACATTATCGGCTTCAAATAATATATCTGCAGCAAGATAAGATTGACCATCCGAGGTGTCGTAACTTCCAACACTGACGACAATATTCCCACTAGAATCGATATTAGATTTTTCATTTTGCAAGTTAATCTGTGTAATGCCATGGGAAGAAAGGGAGGAAATTTCACCACTATCAACCCGTCCATTCTGATTCTTATCCTGCCAAATTTTCAGCGCATCAAAATCAAGATCTAATGAGTTAATGACATCATCTTCATTGGAATCCATGAGGAGTCCCAACTCCGTAAATCCATCCATCAATGGATTACCAAATAACTCTGAAATATCATCTATTTCTCCATTCCCATTAAAATCCCTTACCAATAACCCATCATTCGGGCCGATCCATCCCAGTTTTTCAGCAAACCCATCTCCGTCAATATCAAAATACGTCTCAGAGTCTTCTTGATTAATAGACTCTATTTTCCCATCCCTATCTAAATCAAGAATGAGCGGATCCCGAAATAAACGCAGCCTTCCCCATGATGGACCAAAGCCAATATTCGGAGATCCACCACGACTTATACCCGTCCCTCCACCACCGCCTGTACCAATATTCCCACCTGTTTCAATGACAGGAAAAGAAAGGTTGAGGGTGCTAGCATCATATTGAAAATTCTTAATCACAATTTCCCATCCACTATCGGGAAGAGTTCCCCCCACATCCATAGTAGAAATGCTTAAATCTCCAGAATAATAGCCAATATTCTCATTATCCCGATCATCATAATAATACCGATATTGAATGCCATGTTGCTCATCATTGAATTGATCATATCTAAGATTTCGGGTATCGATCAAAGTACTGTCATACCGACCGTTTAGTATCAAGAAATCCCCCTCCCCGTCTCCGTACACCAACTTAATCTCCCCCTCATT
>JABSQL010000405.1 GCA_013215865.1 Candidatus Margulisiibacteriota bacterium | reverse complement strand
TACAAAGTGAGGTGCTCATTTTCTATGGGCTCACAGGTTACTCTACAATCGTGAATATTGTATTAGCAGATGAAAACGATCAAGATTCAAGTCAGTATATGTCCAAAAGTTTACTAGAAAAGGACAATGTATTTGCAAAGTCTTTGTTATTCAATTCAGGGCCTATGGAAGAACCGCTTCAACTATCCACAGAAAAAGATAATTTTATGCTTGTGGGGTTGATTTTGTTTCCTCTTATTGTTGCATTTTCTATGTAAAAAGCATACTGAAATTCTTAAAATCTTTACTTCTAAGGAGTATAAGAAAGAGAAAAGAGTTCTTTTACTTTTTCTTTGCTAAGAACTTGGTTATAAATTCGAATTTCATCTAAATTGCCATGGAATCTGTCTAAAGTGTTATCAGAATGGCCAATTTGCAAGATGGCCTTTGAAAAATTTGAAATACCATTTTTAAGAGTTGTTTCCTGAATTAATTGACCATTTAGGTATAGTAACGTTTCACCATTAGAATTATCATATGTCACAGCAATAAAATACCAAGTCTGACTTTCTAACTCTGAGAAAGACATGGTTTGCTGAGTTTCATTGAAATATTTAAGGAATCCAAATGTTTTGTTAGTATTTTGTGAAGTAATTAAAGAATAGTATTGAGTTGCCGTCTTAGGTGGGCCCACAGCAACAACTCTTGGATTCCACGTCCCTTCTCCCATCACCTTTATCCAAGCTGCAATAGTAAGGTTAGAAAGAGATAGCGATGAGTCTACAATAGCTTTGATAGAACTAGTATTACCATTAAAATAATATGCTCGGGCTGGATTTCCATCTTTATCCAAAGTTAAAGTTGCATTTAATACCGTTCCATCTTGTCCATTTCCTGTTTCTTCAATTGCGTTACCACTAAAGGAATAATAAGTTACTAACCCTTGTTTCATCTGGCCTTCAAAATCAAACCTCTTATAACCAAAGGCCTCATAATCACCATCAACTTTCATAATTTCAGGAAATAGTATAACTTCTCTATCTTTTTCCACCTTAATTTGCATGTTCAAAGGAGTTTGTACTAATGATGATTTTTCTGAACCTTTAAGTGGAGTTACATAAAAAGTAGAATTACTAGTGTTATATATAATGAATTTTGTCAGAAAATACGTTCCGGCAGGAATCTCTATTGGAAGAGTCTGGTAATAATCTTCTGAGTGCGACACTTCTTGTATATAAGCAACATACGGTGTAAAAGTTCCATCATCATTTTTAAGTGTAATTTCTACTGCTTGAAACGCACTGCTCTGTGAAGGTATTTTAAATATAATTTGGCCCATATCTACAGATCTACTACTAATTGTCCCTGAAGAACTTCCACAAGATAATAGATTTAAGGCAAAAAGGGCTAAAAGAAGGAAAAGGCTTCCTTGAGATATCCAATACTTGATCATAATAGTACTTTTATTTATACTCAATGTAGTTGCATGTTTCCTTCTAGAAAATTGCTTGTATGATTTATAGAAAGAGCTACAAGCTAAGTAAGTATACTTTAATTGAGATAATTATTTAATTGGTTTAATTTTGGACAGCGGAGAACTTAAAATCAAAGTATTAGTTATTGTTTTTGCCTTTTGTTTTGTTACTCTAAGCAATATTTCAGCATCAAGTTCTGAAACGATTTCTAGCAGAAATTGCCAAATAGCTCTTGGTGCATGGTCGGAGGTGAAAATTAATAGGTTAATTTCAGATATCCAACCTTATTCTCCTAGCAAACGTATTTCTATGATTTCGGAGAAGTTTTTAAACACATCATATGAAGCACATACCTTAATTGGTTCATATGAAGACCCTGAAAAACTGGTGGTTAATTTAGATGGGATAGATTGCTTTACGTTTTTAGACTACGTTGAGGCATTGCGGTTAGCAGGCAACTATTCTTCTTTTATTGATAATATAATTAATATTCGGTATAAAAAAAGCCGTATTTCTTATGATCATCGGAACCACTTTTTTAGTGATTGGAAGTCAAATAATGCTGATCATGTTGAAGACGTAACACGAGAAGTGGGGCTTAATAAGACAGAAATATTATCGAAAAATATTAACCTTAAGAAGAAAGGTTCTTTTTGGCTTAAAGGAATTAAATCGCAAAAGAGAGATTTATTGGTTATCTCTGTATCCAATATAGATAAGGAAATATTGAGTCGGTTAAAAAACGGAGATTACATAGGCTTATATTCTACTCAAAAAGGGCTCGATGCGTATCACTTGGGTATTTTTATTAGAAATGAAAAAGGGTCATTTTTGCGACATGCATCATTATCAGACAAGAAAGTGCTAGATTCGCCTTTTCTGGATTATTTACAGAAAACGAATGGCATAATAGTTTATCGTCCCAAGTCAAATACATAGTTCCTTTGGAAAAATACTATTTAGAGGTGTTGTTATTCTAAATGTCTTTTTGGACGGCTATAGCCCAAATATTTTCATTATACGCATAAGATCCTGAAAGTGGGTATTTATATAAAATATCTATACTTGATTCAAAAATGAATGGGAATTTAAATCCGAAAAACATGTAATTTAAATATCCTTCTGGTCCCTCAAGAATAGCATTCAACGTAGCCATTTCTGCATTACCAATATTTTGGAGATTTGATATGGTATCAGTTGTTTCAAACCATCGCTCGAAACCTATAAATGTACCTACTGAGTTGGACCATTTGTAATTGAGCTTAATCATATAGTTGAGAACGTCTCTTGGGTTAAACTCTCCAACGATACTATCTGAGCTACCGGTTAAATCAATGGCCCTTTGTCCACCAATTAAAACCTGGGTTTTGGGCAAAGTATTTAAATATGAAACCGATGTATTTAGGGAAAAATCTTTCGTGAAATTAAAAGCACCTGAGAAATTAAGCTTAATTCCAGTATGGCCATCTAATCCTAAATAAATATATGGGTCTACTTTTGAAGCCCGATTGCTATTAGCAGGGATAATCCAATGTAAGTCGCTAAATAGGGCATACTTTGCGTTACGTATTATTTCCCACCCCGCGAAAAGATCAAAGTCTCCAAAAATGGTATGTTTATAATCTCCGGGAGTGAAATATGCGTTATCCTTATATGAATCACTTACCTGAAAAGGGATGGTTAATCCCAGTACAAACCTATCTTTTACTCTTTTTTCGATTTTACTCCAAACACCATATCGCTCGTAATCTTTATAAGTTCGAGGTGTTACCAAAGTTTCATCTGACAAATAAAATTTTCTAGAAATAGAATAATAACTTCCTATTTGATATCTGAAACCAGATATTCCCATCGGTATATAATTATCGCCCCTTATTATCTCTTGAAAACTGCTCGGCAACCCATGGCTTTGAGAGTATACATTTCCATGAAAAGTGAAAAAAATAGCTAATAGTAAAAAAACTTCTATTTTCTTCTTGATTACTTGAATAAAAAAGTGAGTTATCATTTAATTAAACCTCCCAATTCATTAAATTCAAAAAAACGTCTTTGGCTATCGGCCTTTAAAATACACAGCTAACTTTTGTTTGTCCAGGTATAATTATTTTTCTTAGTCAACTATAATGAAACTATATGGATATTTGGAAGCAGCAAGAAGAATACGATTTGAGTTGGAATTTCATTGGAGACCATTTACTGGGAAAAGTATTCCATGCGACCTCTTTAAATGGAGCACTCGGCATATTGAACGATGCAAAAATAAAACCTTATGACACCGAAACCTTGGGTTCTAAAGATGAACTCCCACCAATGAATCTACAGTTAAACCGAATTTCTTTATTCAATTTAGCGGATACTACGGGCCAACAGATTTCCACTCTAACTGATAACTGTTGGCCATGGCCACAAGGTGAATTAGATACATGTCAGACTCGGGTATTTTTCATTATTGATTACGATCAAATTAAGGATAGATGCGTTAACTACAATGAGGCCAGGAAAATTAACAATGAAGAAAATGGGTCTGAGAGGTGCAACAAAGGCATCGCAGACATAGAGCTTTTTTGTGCGGGCTCGATAAAGTTGGACCTTGTTAAGAAAGTCCTAATACAAACAAACATCAAGAAGAGATTTGATACGCTAAAAGAGTTTCAGAGCTTTGTAGGAGAGGTCCTGTATCCTTGTTATTTAAAAGGTCTGTGGGAGTACAGGGCGCCTCTGGAAATCCCCAACGATAAAGGTTGGAATAAAGAAAAGATTCAAGCTTTGCTGAAAACTATAGAGTCTACCTAGACGCTATAATTAGGGCTTACATTTTGCTTCTCATGCTGCATCCAAGTTGTTACATAGTTTGGAACCGTAAACTCCGCTTTCGCCTCCCGAAAAAAAGTTCTAACATCGTCGACTAACCCCAGCACAAACAGTTCGAACATCGTCCATCCACCCCAAGCTAAGTCTCTATTCCACGCCCTTAAGGATGGAGCCTCAGAAAGTCAGCTAGCTATATACTCCCGCTCAGGTCATATATTCACCCATAAAGAGTCTATTAAAGATAGCCTGGAGAGAAACGTCGCTTGGTTTGAGAGGTGGTTGAAGTAATCACTTCAATCCATTGTCATTTTCTCAGAAAAAAACACCATACTTTCCTCTAATCTCTGGGCAATCATACTGTTATGGTCTCCAATATCTTCGATATAGGTATGTAAAATATTGTCTGACTCCAATAACGTTATAAACTTTCGGGTAGGAGATAGGTTTCCATATTGGTCATTTTGACCCACATACACCCAAAAGTTAAGAGGATGTTTCTTCTTGTCGTAAGAGTCTAGTAGTTCTTTTGCATCAATACCTTGAATTTGGAGTCCAACCCCCGCATAGGCGCCCACACTGGAAAACAAGTCTGGGTGTGAAACAGCAACAAACACTGCGCCATCTGCGCCATCAGAATGACCTGAAATAGCTCTCCCCTTTCGGCTAGATATCGTTCGATACTTTCTATCAATTAATGGGATAATTTCTTTTGTGAGGTAATCTGACACCATTGGGAAATAGATAGGGGCAGAAGGTGGCTTCTTTGTACTAATATGAGGGATCACAATAATCATGGGTTTTATATTCCCTTTTCTGATTAAATTGTCTGATATTTTAGGTGCATTTGCCTCGATGAGGTGGCCATTATACCCTTTGCCTAAGAAAACGGTATTGTCTAACCCCATCCACCAACCACCATGAAGTAAGTAGAGAACAGGATATCTTTTTGATGATGATTCATACCCGTCTGGAAGATACACACTCACTTCTCTGTTTGCAGAGGATTCTGCAATAGACAATTTGTTACTTGTAACTTGGAGGTGTTCTATCGTGCCTTCATATGAATGAACAGGGCAAGCTGAAAGTATAAAGATTGAAATTAAAAAAACACAATGGGTTATTTTCATGATATTCCTCCTCGTTGTCATCATGATCGTAACACAGAGTTAGGTTCTCTATTTAACTAAATCATCTGTTGTGCATTTGAGAGCATTAGCTATGGCCATCATGGTAGACATGCGGACATCATTAATCTGCTTTCTTTTAATATTCATAAGAGTAGATAAAGGAATATCAGCCATTTTACTTAGCCTGTCATAAGTAATACCTTTTCGGCGTTTCTCAATGTTACCAGCAATCTTATCAATGAGCTTCATTTCATATAATTGTATATTGATGATTGACCCATACACAAATGTTATATACAATAGCCGTGTATAGCATTTATATACAGAAGCTATAACTGGCATGATTACAATCTAAAAAAGATAGATTTAGCACTTCTTATCACAAAAACCTATTCTTATAAGCAAGCTATAAAAGCACGAAATATAATAAGCTCTGTTTCTAAAAAGTACGAAAATTCATAAATTCAAGCTCGCAATCACTTGGCACAAAGCTTGCAGTTAACGTTATAAGCAACACAAGGAGGTTTCGGTTATGGAAAGAAAAAGAGTATTGGTAGTGGATGATAATATTGTCATCAGAGAATTATTGGCGTTATCTTTGGACGAGTATGATGTGGAGGTGGCAAGCAATGGAAAAGAAGCCATGAAATTGATGAGCAGCAAGAATGATTTTGACTGTGTTATAACAGATTATGAGATGCCAGAGATGAATGGTCTTGAACTATTAAAACACTGCAAAAATGTTTT
>JABSQL010000404.1 GCA_013215865.1 Candidatus Margulisiibacteriota bacterium | reverse complement strand
CACGTATTGGGCAAAAAAACTAACACGCGCCCAATTGTTTCAACAGCTCCCTGGGGAAGATAATTATTTCCAATGTATCCCCCGTACAAGAATTGTTTTGCGACTATTTGGAGGCGAGCACGCCATTGATATTTTTAGAGTGTGTGCAGCAGCTTGCATTCTTGGAATTAGACTTAACATCAGTTACGCCAAAAATAATGACATCCTTCGGATATTAGAATCCTGTCAAAACCTTTCAAACTTAAAAATCAAGAAAGAAGATCAAGCTACATTTTCAAACCATCTCTATAAAGGAAAATATCAGCGTATTCGGCTTCTTAAGCCAAACCCTGACTTTATTATTGATACGAATATGGACACCCAAATTCTTGTCATTCAAGACCCCGTTTTATCGAATGGTAGAATTGAATTGCTCCATTACCTAAAAGAAATTACAATTAGTAGGATCACCCATCGGTATGGACAATACCATAAAGGAAAAGACTATCTTAAATAAAAGTATCAGTATATTGGGATGTGGCTGGCTGGGATTGCCCTTTGGGGAATTTATGCTAGGTAAAGGATATGTTGTTAAAGGGAGTACAACCACCCTATCCAAGCTGGACACCTTACAACAAAAAGGAATACAGCCCTTTTTGTTTATTGCCAATAAAAAAGAACCCGATGACAGCGCTTTGTTAAGAGACTTCTTGAAAAGTGATATCCTTTTTCTGAATATCCCCTTTAGACGTTCCCTGGAAAATCCATCTGATTATTTAGATGAAATCGTACAACTTCTTCCCTCCATTGAAAAATCACCCATTAAACGCCTTATTTTTGCGAGTTCTACGAGTGTGTATCCAAATGATGGCAAAACCTGGCATGAGTCTGACGCCATCATACCAGAAACAATCCGTTCTAAAGTGTTATTACAGGTAGAGCAAACACTTCTCAACAATGCTCACTTTGATACGACAATCATCCGATTTGCAGGTCTGTATGGTCCTAAGAGGCCCTCAGGCCAATTCTTAGCCGGTCGCAAGGAAATTGCCAGAGGGAAAGCACCTGTCAATTTGATACATTTAGATGATTGTATTCACATCCTTGACCAACTCTTAAATCATTCTCATGAAGATGATATTTTTAATGCGGTCTCTGATGGGCACCCTCTTCGGAAAGAGTACTACACAAAAAGAGCGATCAAAATGGGGCTCCCTGTGCCCCTCTTTTCAAATGAAGATAATCGTAAAAATATAGGGAAAATTGTATCCAACAACAAAATTAAGACCGCCTGTGACTATAGCTTCATCCAAAACCCATCTTCAGAGCCTTGAATATTCCAACGCAATTTGGAAATATTAGGGTCTTTCAAATAATAGCTTAATCTTTTTTCAATGTTATCATATTGACCATCTGGTGATAAAAATGAGGGGAGATAAGCAGACACTGGCACAGTATGCCATGGCTTATCTTCATCCTTAGATGAAAAAAAACGTACTTCAACAAAAGTAGAGTAATCTGATTTTTGTGTCATATATTTTCAATTAACTTTCCAGAAATCCATGCCTTCTATGTCATACCCATGAACCTTATCTACCGTTATATTATATGTTTTGGGATCAATTTTAAAGAGCCTTTCATCATCAGACACATAAATAAAGCCATCAATGTGGGAAGAAATCGCTTCTGCTTTTCTAGAACCTTCTATCACCAATACCTTTACAATTTCTCCTTTGAAGAAATTCTTGAATTTCCATAATTCACTATTCTTAGATCGACTTCTTAGCAAATAGATTTGACCATCGGCACCTTGCGTCAAGCCATCAACACGAAAGTGTCCGCTAACCTTTAGTTTTGTTACTTCTCTTGCATACCCATATGTTAGGTTGAATTTATATAATATTTTAGACACGTTACCGACGCCGTATAGTTGTCCATCAATAAACCGAAGACTACACACCTTGGCACCATCTATAACTGAAATCCCTGTATCACCAATAAATGTTGCGCCTACGGGTGTATTTGGGTTCCCATCCAGCTCAGACACATCAATACGATATAGCTTTGTTGTGCTGTCATTGTTTACAATAAAAACAGACCCATCTGGTGCAATGGTTAACGCTTCAAAATCATACGCTTCCATGTTGCCCGTAATGACCCCTTCTTGTATGGGAGACGCATTTTCACCTTTCAAATCATAATAATATAAAATGGGTTGATCATCTTCTATGGCGATCAATGTATACTCTGAGTAAATTTTTGAAGGGCCTGATTTTTGATCCGTATCCAACATATAATAGGCAGCGCCCCCTGCGACACCTAAGGCAAGAACACCTGCTACAACAGCCACTTTCTTCTTTCTTCCAGAAAGCCACATTCCCATTAAGTTAAATATATACATGTACCCTCTCTTTATTTAAAATAGTATGCATTTTTCAATATACTTTTGTATACCCACAAATCTGACAATATAAACATTTTTTCCTTTATGTGATAATAATATGTCATCTTGAAAGTAATTAAAAAAACCATTATTTTTGGAATACTCATTCTTTTTCCTATCTCTATAGGCATTATAAGCATTGTAGCAATCAAAAAAAACACCCTTGAAATCCCTATAAGCCAGCATGAAAATGGGCGATTACAGTATGCCATTCGCTGCTTGTCCTGCCATGGTGTCAACGGTAAAGGCACACGAAAAGGCCCTGCTTTAAATGATGGTATATGGATATACGGAGACGGGTCTATTCCTGTTATCGCCAGTATCATCACAAACGGGACGCCTACGGGTCAAATGAAAGGATGGGGAAATAAACTCAGAAAAGAAGATATTTATGCGCTAAGTGAATTTGTTTATGGGTTAGGTGCTGAAAGAGATTGAAAATCTTTACCTGTAGGATTCTGAAAAACACGTAATCCAAATTCAGGAATCACACTTAATATATGATCAAAAATATCTGCTTGAACAGATTCAAATGCTTTCCACTGTTTGTCACGACTAAACGCATAAATTTCAATTGGGAGCCCTGATGGCCCTGGTGAAAGATGCCGTATAATCAATGTCATGTCTTGGTTAATGAGAGGGTGTTTTGTCACATATGCTTCAATATACGCTCTAAACGTCCCCACATTGGTAAGATGTCGACCATTCACAGTAAGTTGTGTGTCTTCCTTAAGAGATGCATTGTGACTTAATAACTCTGTTCTTTTTTCTTTGATATAGTCTGAAAGCAAACCAACCTTTCCAAGTTGGTTAAGCGTCTCTTCATTACAAAACTGTATGCTGGTCATATCAATGAGAATATGACGTTTAATCCGTCTACCATCTGATTCTTCCATTCCCCGCCAATTCTTAAATGAATTTGATATCATTGCATATGTCGGAACGGTTGTGATTGTTTTGTCCCAATTCTGGACCTTTACAGTGTTAAGTGAGATATCCAACACCGTCCCATCCGCACCATATTCAGGTACTTCTACCCAATCTCCTGGCATCACCATCTTATTTGCAGATAATTGTATGCTGGCAACAAATCCCAAAATCGAATCTTTAAATACCAACATTACTATCGCTGTCATGGCACCTAAACCACCTACAAATACCATGACACTTCGATCGGTCAGAATGGAAATAATAAAAATACCTGCCAATATATACAGAATAATTTTAGCGACTTGGACATAACTTCGAATAGGATGTCGTTTATGGTGGCCGAGATACCGATACACATCCCAGGCTGCTGAAATCAATGAATCTACTGCCAAGACAGAAACCAGCACCATAAATGATAAACTCACTCTTTCAACAATTGTTTTAATCATGTCAAAATCTGACAAAAAGAGTTGTGCAGATAAAAACAAAATATAAGCAGGCACCACATGCGCCAACCGATCAAAGGCATTTCTTTCTAAGAGAAAATCATCAAAAACATTCTTGGTACGTTTAATAAATGCAGTGATACAGGTTAATAGGACACGCTTTGCTAAGCGATCAGATATAAAACAAACAATCGCAATGCCACAAATCAGGGTGCCATAGCCCATGGTCAATAGATATGTCTCAGGAAATCCCAAGGAATGATAATACACCATCATCTTTTCAAGCATACTTTAAGTGTAAACCAATGCCTTCACAATTAAAAGGGAAAACGTGCTTTCAAATGTTTAAAAATACCCAAAAGTGGGAATAATTAAGTATTAGGGAATTAAGGAGTTAAAATATAAAAAATAGGGGGTAGGGTCATGACACCATCACAACATTTGCTCATGGAAGCAAAAGCAATCCGTTCTATGCTTAAGATTCTTGACGTGATATGTAACAAATTGGACGCTGGAGAGACTGTTAAAGCATCACACTTGAAAATGATTGTTAACTTTTTGCGTGTGTATGTAGACGCTTGTCACAATCGTAAAGAAGAACTCATTTTATTTCCACAATTGGAAAAAGCAGGTGTTTCAACATCCAAATTCAAGACACTTATTGAGGAAAATGAACTTGGCAGAGAATATCTGCGTGAACTTTCAAAAGCAATGGACCATTATCAAAAAGGTGAACTTGAATATCGCAACATTATTAAAATGATCTCGAAACAGTATATTGAGCTGGAAAATTATCATTTGGATATGGAAAATAAGAATGTGATTCCGATGATTAAAGAGCGGCTCACTGATGAACATATCAGAAATTTAGAAGATCAATTTTTAGCGATGGAGAACGAAGAGTTTGGCAATGATCATAGTCTTCAGTTCCATGAAGCAATGAGCCAAGTGGTCAATAAATTAGAGAAATTGTACCCCGCCTAAATATGAATGGCGCGATTATTTGTGGCCATGAGTGCCGCTTCTTTAAGGTTTTCCATAAACGTTGGATGTGCAAAAGGCATCATCCCAAGGTCTTCTGCAGAAGCCCGATACTCATAGGCCACCATCGCCGCAGAAATCATATCTGCAGCACGCGGACCAATCATATGGATACCCAGCACTTCATCTGATTCAGCATCTGCTAACACCTTGATAAATCCATCAGACTCTTCTGCTGCACGAGCACGTCCACTTGCCTTAAAGGGAAAGCTTCCTGTTTTATACACTATTCCCTGTTCCTTTAGCATTTCTTCTGTTTTACCTACAGAGGCAACCTCAGGCCATGTATATACCACATTGGGAATCGCATCATAATTGATATGCGGTTTTTCACCCATCATTGTTTCCACACACACCACCGCCTCCTCAGAAGCTTTATGAGCCAACATCGCCCCTTTTATAACATCACCAATGGCATAAATATGGGGGATACTTGTTTGAAACGTCTCATTAATCGCCACTCTTCCCCGTTCATCTGTGTTTAATCCAATGGTATCTAAGCCAAGCGCATCCGTATAGGGTCGCCGTCCTATAGACACCAATACAATGTCTCCTTCTACAGAAACAGACTTGCCGTCAACCGTTTCCGCAGATACCACTACTGAATTTTTCTTAACGGCTGCACCCGTTACTTTTGTACTCAAATGAAAAGTGAATTCCATCTTCCCTAATGATTTCTGAAGGCTTTTGCCCAACTGTTTATCCATCGTAGGAATTAGTCTATCCATGAACTCAATAATCGTAACCTTAGACCCCAATCTGCCGAATACAGATCCTATTTCAACACCAATGCCCCCACCACCAATCACAATGAGACGCTTTGGCACTGTTCTTAAACTCAGGGCATGCTCAGAAAAAAGGATCTTTTTACCATCCACCGGTACCGAAGGCAAAGGCATTGATTCAGACCCTGTAGCAATCATCACCTTATTTCCTTTTATCTGTTGTTTTTCCTTT
>JABSQL010000403.1 GCA_013215865.1 Candidatus Margulisiibacteriota bacterium | reverse complement strand
TCATGATAAAATTGAAAGAGGAAGCAAGAATTATAATGAATTGATCACTACCTTTTGGGAAGACACCTTAAATATTACTGAAAAATTAGGTAGATATATTGAAGAGAATGGCATTAACCTTTTATACACAATAAATGTGTGCTCCAATCCTGGAAATGTTTCATTAACACTAGCAGTAATTCTAATTTCAGAATACTTGGGTATACCTGTAATTAACAATAATCATGATTTTTATTGGGAAGGAGGAAATTCCGAAGTGAATATTAAAAAGAAAGGACTTAAAAAAGGTCCTCGAGATTTTTTCTTTAAAAATTCTCATGTGGGTGAATTTTTCTCTATAATTGAAGTACTATTCCCATGGGAAAGAAAGACTTGGATGACGGTGAACATAAACCAAATTCAATATGAACACACACTTCATGTGAATGGTCACAACCCGGCCAACATAGCAAAAATTGGTACTGCAATAGACATTAAATCACATCAGAATGTAAGTAAACGAAGTATAATCAGTGCATTTAAACAAGTAGCTTCCATATTCTCTAATGAGAAAAATAAAGTTATTGCATATGAAACAAGTAAACACATTACAAGTGATAGGGCTAAAGATCCCATACTATTAGGTCATAAAAGAATAAACAGTTTAGATTTTGTAAGTAATAATGTGGTTTTCTTACAACCTACTAGAGTAATCAGTAGAAAATCCATTGAAATAAACTTCCGTCTAATCAGTAACCTTATTTTACAAGAAAGATTTCGCCAAAAATTCTATGATAACCCAGGTTTAAAAATTACACTGCTAGTTTCTGGACCAATACCTTTAGGTCAAAAAGATTATTATCAAGAATTGCTGTTCGATTTTAGTTTATTCCTTGATAGTCTTCCAAAAGAATTTAAATCTAAGGTGTTTTTAGGCTTTTTATTTAGTGCTTTTGATAAAGATGAGTACAAACAAAAGTACAATTCCCCTATAGATATTTGGCAGCTATATCATATTTCATCTTTAATTCTATTGCCTAGCCAAACAGAAGGACGTGGCTTACCAATACTAGAGGCTGCTGCAAGTGGCACACCTATATTCTGTAGGCAATATGAACCTCGTGAAGTTTACGAAGAAGTTATCGGAACAAATTTGGATGAGAAAGATAGATTAAGGGTACTAGAATTTAAAGGTAATCGATTTACTAAAAAACTATTGAGTAAAATTATCGACCAAGTTTTTTACCCACAAAATAATGTGGAAGATATTGCTCACAACATTAAAGTTATCGAGAACAGGTATAGCTACAAGGTACTAGAAAAAAATATGAGAGATGTAGTTGAAAGCTTGGCATTTCAGATGCTCTCAAATTTTCAGAAAGACAAAGAAGCCGAACAGTTTAAGGAGCTATTAGATGAGTATAAAAAAGTATATCATTATGATCACCCTGATTTCCAAGCCATCATAAATACTAAAACTAGAGAGTATTTACCTGGTTTTGGAAAGCTTTCCTTTATGATTTACCTGAAATCATTAATTGATCCTAGCTACTTTAGAGTTGAAGAGCAAGAAATTAAAGGTAGAGTTTTTCGTTATGCTCGAAAAATAGAAACTGCACAGCACGAATTAACAGACACTACTCGAGAAGATGTTTTAATATTCTATAATCTAGTGGCAGCTATTTTTCAAATTCAATCCAAAGATTTTGAAATTCAACACGACCATTCCTTCGCTTATAGGCATCGAAATAAAAAACGGTTGGTTTATATGGACTACACATTTCAAGAGTTACTGGGGCTTGTTAATATGATTCATCATCTGGTTTTTCTTCCCATTAAAAAGAAACTTCCTGTTATTTCTCCTCAGTTTTTTACTGATTGGAAACTTGCATTACATCAGCTAACAAATAGCGAAGTATTGGAGATTGATGATAGAGATAGATTAACTAAAACACTTAAGAAAAATGTTCCTGTAGGCTATTTCCCTGGCAAATATATCAAGCATGAAATGGAGTACTTCGTATTGCAGCCATTCAGGTCTAAACTTAACCTTGGAATTGAGGAAGAATTGACTGATGAGTTAATCAATAAAGAAAAAAAGAAACTTACTACCACCTATATTTTTATTCACTTTCCCGATCCAAACGTAGGGTTTTCTAACACGCATATTAAGAGCTATATAGAAAGTAATGTAGAACCTGAGCTTACTTTATTATACCGCCATGGTTTGGTTAAAATTGTTAGAACACAACAATGGTGTAAGGGTGTTCATTTTGCTCAAATGGGACCTGAAGCATTAGAAGTTCTTCGAGAAATAAAAGAGAAAAAAGGATTTCTTGTTACTAGTGGAGAGAATGCTAGTATGATGACTGACATCATTAACATCGACCATTTTCACATAGGAAAAGTACAGGATGAGATAGCCAGAAAAATAATGGGCATATCTGTAAATAGTGGCTTTATACAATTTGTGCCTGCTGGAGTAAGAACAACAATATCTTACCCTACACCAATTCAAACTTCCAAAGACTTTCACAATGCCCTAAATTCATCGTTGTTTA
>JABSQL010000402.1 GCA_013215865.1 Candidatus Margulisiibacteriota bacterium | reverse complement strand
TTTTTCCAATCTTTGGGTTTTAAATAGGTATGATATGCCGATATATTGTCAATCGCTAATTGAAGGGCATCTTGTACATCATGTGAAACACATTTGAGCGCTTCGGAAAGCTCATCTTCAGAAACGGCCATCGTAAAAGAATCTGATACTTTATCGAATTTTCTACTAAAATGATATAACGCTCCGTCGCCCTCCTGAGATACTTTAAGCCCAATTTCTGAAACAGTTGCCTGAATATCATTCGTCACATCTGGACGACTGTCCGCATGCAGTTTTTTGATTAAAGATGAAAATACCTCCGTATAAATTGTAATCATAAGACATTAATCCGATCTGTTAGTCTTTGTAGTATAACAAAAAATTGGGGAAATGACGTTGCAATACAGTCACAGTTCTCTACCGTAGCGGGTGTATTTGATGCCACCGCTGCTATAACCGCAGACATGGCCATACGATGGTCCCCTCCTGACCCATACCGAAACTTGTTTATTTTTACAGGGCCTTCAATTTCAAATCCGTCATCATACGCAACAACCTTTCCTCCCATTTCTGATACCATATCTACAATTGACTGAATACGGTCCGACTCCTTCACCCGCAATTCAGATGCACCCGTCACTTTAAAAACGCCTTTTGCAAAAAGTGCCGCCACAGATAGTATCGGAATTTCATCAATTAAAAATGGAACATCTTCTTCAGAAATGTGTGTATTTTGGAGATCAGAAGAAGTGACCGTAATATCCGCAACAGGTTCAGACATGACATTCCTTTCATTGGAAATTGTAATTTTTCCACCCATCTTTATGAGTACCTGAAGAAATCGGTCTCGGGTCGGATTCACATTGATTCCCGTCAGCGTAAGATAGCCGCTTTGAGCACACAGAGCCAATACAATTAAAAATGCTGCCGAAGAGATATCTGATGGAATAGTGAGGGATGAAGAAGGTGCCATCAATGTCTGGCCACCCTTTATACTGAGGGTAAGACCCGACTCTTTAACCTCGACACCAAAAAACCGTAACATCCGTTCTGTATGGTCTCTAGACAAAGCGGGTTGGATCAGTTTTGTCTCGCCAGATGCCCACAAGGCAGCCAACAGAACACAAGACTTAACCTGTGCACTGGCAATGGGCATGTCATAGGTTATTCCTAGTAATTTATTTGCAGGTAAAATACATAAGGGAGGAGTGGTATTTTGAGAAGCAGATATCCCTTTGATATCTGCTCCCATAGCCGTCAATGGTGCCACAATCCGCTTCATCGGTCGTTTTTGAATTGAGGCATCCCCGGTAATCTCTGATGAAAAAGGCTGGGCAGCTAACACACCCGTTATTAATCGTATACCCGTTCCAGAATTCCCCACATCTAGGGAATGGGATGGTTTTTTTAAACCTGATAATCCGACACCTTCAATTTGAACAGATTGATCACGCGTATTTATATCGATTGGAACGCCAAGTGCCTTAAAAATATGAAGGGTATTCACACAATCTTCTGACATCAAATACTGTGAAATAGTTGTGGTTCCTTCACAAAGAGACCCCAATATCGCCGCACGATGAGAAATAGATTTATCACCAGGAATATCTGATATTATTTTCTGAAATGAAGCCGGATTTCCCTTTAGGATTTCACAATTCATTGCCATACTAAATAATGAGTCTTCTTTTTAGGTCATTCAGATACTGTTCTTTTAATTTCTCTGTATCATAACTCCCTGGAAGGCTTCCTTTTTTCTTTTTTGTCATATATTTTCTTGGATCAACCGCACGAACGTCCACCTGCCGGGATGTCTTGGGCAGAGATATGCCATCTACTAATACCTTTATGCGCTTCTCTTTTGCCTCAACTTGGTGGTTTAAAAGATGAATAAAATCTTTTGCAACCTTATTGAACTCCCGAATAAACGGGAGTAACTTTTCCGCTTCAGATTTTGAGTATTTTTTTTTCATCCCAAAGGATTTTCGCCTCGATTTTTTTCATCGCTCTTGGCTAAACTGTCTTTTTCTTTATCCTGCTTTTCTTCTTCCTGTTTTTGAGCTTCCTGTTGTTGATCCTCTTGGTTTTTTGCTGTTTTTTCTTCTTTTTCTTTTCTGCTGGCTAACTTTTTCTCTTCCTTTTCTCTTTCATCTTGTGCTTTTTTATTTTCTTCTAGCTTTTCAATCTGAGAATCCATTCGCTTTACCCGTTTCTGAAGATGATCCATTCGCTCTAAATTTTCAAAAAACTGTGATATTTCTGCTTGCTTTTCTTGGTCACCAAAGTCAAGCCCCATTATAGAATCTTTAATGAGTCGCATTTTTGATAATTTTTCTTTCCAGCTGGTCTTTTTTCTTTTCTTCTTTTTCTCATCATCGTCCAAAAGACCGCTCAATAAGCCTGCAACATCTTTGGACTCTTTATTGAGCTGCTGCTCTGGGTTTTTGGCTTCTTGCTGATGGTGCACTTTATTTTGTTGAGATAGCTCTTTGGTGGTGCCTGATGCTCGTTGAGAGGCCCCTTCTGCTTGCTTTTGTGTTTGCTGCTGACGAAGAGCCCCCACTTCTTCTTTAAGATCCATTACAGCTTCTTTCATAACAGACGCCAGCTCACCTGCACTTGGTTTATCCCCTTTGCCTTGCCCTGAAACTTGTTGTGGTCCACCTGGTTGTGGTAGGCCACCTATTCCGCCTAAACCCATTTTTATACCTCGTTATACTATTTTAGTCTTAACATTATACCTGAGCTTAGCTCAAGAGAACAGGGAATAAAATATAATTCCTGATGAAGATGCAACATTAAGGGACTCAACATCATCCGCCATGGGGATAAAACAACCCTCTTGATTCAACTTATCTGGCAACAACTCTGTTGTAGTAATACCCTCTCCCTCTGAACCTAAAATAATAACCTTCTTCTTTGCCCATATCATTTTGGATAACGGTGTCCCTTGGTCAGGCATTGCCGATACAAATTGACACCCCGTCTTTTTAAGCTGGGTGAGTAATGATGTCGTGAAGGGAACAATGGGAATGGTCGTCACTAGACCCGCCGCAGCTCTCATGACTTTTGGCTGATAGGGATCCGCTGATGATGGGGTGTACAAAAG
>JABSQL010000401.1 GCA_013215865.1 Candidatus Margulisiibacteriota bacterium | reverse complement strand
TCGTCGTTTCATAGATAGTCTCCTTAAAATGTTTGTTTTTGTCGCCGCCATCAAAGCCCTTTAATTAAAGGGCTTTGATGGCCTTGTTGTCGATACTAAGACTCTCTTAGCTTTTACTTGTTCTTAACTGGGGGCAGTATACATATTCTGAAATATTCTCTTCCAGGTTTCAACTAATTTTTTTAGTTAAATTGATTCATAATATGCTTACCAGCGGAAGGAAAAATTCTTGATATGAAAAAAATTGTGGCCTTCAAACATGGCTTCTCTGAAAATACTCTCTATGAGCGTCATAGAGTTGTTGCTCGTAAGATTTATAATGAAGTAATAATGAAAAAATTAACCGCGATGAAAATAAGTTGCAGATTGTCAATTGCCCCCCATGATGTAAATATGTTATTCATTGACACAGAACAAAACGATGCTGAAAATGTAGCTACATTTTTTGATTTAAAGCACTACATACCAGAAACAGACCCTACCATTAGCGATGACTGGGGTCACTCTTCTAGGATAACTATAATATTTAATAATGTACTTGAAAGAAACGGAACAAAAGAAGATGGAGTTTATTTTAATAGTTTTATTAATAATCTCCTTTCAAAAGTTGATAAGGACTCTATCATTCCACCCTCTATTGTGAAACGTGAGGAATTTATATCAAATATGTACAACATTTTTCTGACAACTATCGCAAATTATTCCCATTGGGGAAGATCCACACCATTTCTTTCGAGATATGAAATATTTTTTGTGGATATAATTACGCGTTGCCTACATGTTTTTGCTTCAAATTTTTGTAATGAGCCTGATAACACAGATTATCCCAGCTTTAAACTGAGTCTAGGCCCACCAAGTAATCAAAACACGGATTCCAGTAAAGGTTGCGTACTCTTTCATCAACCCAGCCCCTACGATTATAAAGTAGAATATACCTATGAACAGACAGTTAAATTCCTTGAACTTATGTTGCATAGGTATCCTGAATTCTGGGTTGGTAAGTACAAAAAGGAATTTATCTATCATGGTAAACATTACATTAATAAGTTTCTACAAAATATAAATATCTTATATCACGGAGTTTCTGAAATAAGATTTGAAAGGGATTCTGAGGATTACAATAAAGAAAAACTTAAAAAATCATATCTTAAAATGCTGCCTCAGATGCAAGATAAATTCTTGCCGGACATATTACAAGCTTGTCTTATTCGATTGTTTCCGGCCTATTTGAAGAATTTAGAGTCACTTAAAGATCTCAAACACACAAAATCATATAAATGCGCAATGGCCGAATCAGCAGGGACTTATTTGTATGCACATCATTCTAAAAAAAATACAAACACAATAATAGATACCGTTACTGACTATACTCTTTCAATACATTCTGAACAAGGCAAATATTCGTACATCTTAAAATCTAATGCTGCCGTTAATACTGTTGATATACATTTTACTCAGGGAAAACTTCACTACTTGAAAGAGGAGCATTTCATTGGAGAAATAGATTTTCCTTATATTAATGAAACAGATGAAACAGAACTGGGTAAAACTCAAAAAAACCATATGGTTCGAATAATCCTTCTCCTTGTAGCAATGACACCGGAAAGTGATACTTATTATTCAGTGTCTGGATTAAATAAGACTTCTCAAACTTTCAGCGATCCTAGTAGTAGACCACATCATTATTGGCACCCCAAACCCATCACTGAGGAAGAGTACCTTAACCATAGAACAACAACACCTCGCTTTAACAATCCTACATTAGATACTCCGCCTCAGCCAGAAAATAACAATGCTAATGATATAGATGCCAAGCTTGATGTTTTGATCATGGAATTTAAATCATGACCTTCTTCGTCTATTTCATCATGCCAGATTGCGGTGTGCTGCCATACAGTACCCTTTCATCGTTCATGGGTAGGCTATACTCTAATCCTCAAAAAGCGTTCTGATTATGTTGCCTCAAGGACCTCCAAATACCTTTGGGGTCACATTCAGGACACTTTTTATCCCTCTGTTGTTTGACACCTCCCTCTTTTTTTTGCAATACTACCTTTTTACAGATTTTTTCATTTTCCATATCGGTTCTTGGGATCAATCATTTTTGATATATATTTTATTGATTTAACAATAATTACATAATAAAAATCGTACTTGATTTAATTCAGCATTCCTAATAAACGCCTCCTCAGAAGAAAGTGTGGGTCAAAGGGGGAGAAGGCAAGTTACCTAAAG
>JABSQL010000400.1 GCA_013215865.1 Candidatus Margulisiibacteriota bacterium | reverse complement strand
GAACGCTTTAAAAACAATGGGTAGAAAATAGGCCGCATTTAATAACGAACTTATCAAATAAATACATAACACCCATACTTTATCCGCCTCTAAAGACCCCAAAACCAAATACCATTTACTAAAGAACCCGCCTAAAGGTGGCAGTCCAATCACACTCAACGCCCCCAATAAGAATGCAAACATGGTAAACGGCATTCGTCTCCCAATTCCCACCATCTCACTCACATTTTTCTTACCCGTCGCCACATATATAGCGCCCGCACAAAAGAACAATGTTATTTTTCCAAACGCATGCATGGCAATATGCATCATAGACCCCACAAGGCCTGTGTAAGTTAACAACCCTGCCCCCAATATAATGTAAGAAAGCTGCCCAATGGTTGAAAACGCCAGCCGTCGCTTCAAATTATCTTGAGTTAATGCCATCAATGAGGAAATAACCACGCTGATGCCCGCTATCACACAAATCACAATACCCAAATTTAAGTACGATAAAAGATGAACCCCAAATATTCCTGTAATAATGCGTAATACACAAAATATACCCACTTTCACTACTGCCACTGCATGCAATAACGCACTCACTGGTGTGGGAGCAACCATTGCAGAAGGCAACCAAGAATGAAATGGCATGAGTCCTGCTTTCGCAAACCCAAATACAAACATCAATAACAACACCGGCATCAGCGCCCCAAGTGCATGATCACCAAAAACGCCAGACCCTGAAAATTCTAGCGTGCCCGTAATAGAATAGGTCAGAATCATCGCAGGTAATATCAAACAAATGGATGTCCCCAACAAATACGTCAAATACGTTCTCCCCCCGGATCTCGCTTCACGATCCTGATGATGGGTCACCAATGGATACGTAGACAAAGATAATAATTCATAAAATAAATACAGTGTGAGCAAATTGGCAGAAAATGCCACCCCAATTGTCGCACCCAAAGACAATGCAAAAAAACAATAAAAACGTGTCTGAGCATGCTCTTTTAAACCGCGCATATATCCAATGGAATACATAGACGTCACAATCCATAGGGATGAGGCAACCAACGCAAACAGCATCCCAAAGGCATCTACTTTTAGCTTAATCGCAAGACCAGGTAAAATCTGGCAGAGAACAAATTCTATGACATTTCCTTGCAATACAAGCGGCAGCATCGATAAAATCAAA
Source organism: Candidatus Margulisiibacteriota bacterium (assembly GCA_013215865.1). GTDB lineage: Bacteria > Margulisbacteria > Marinamargulisbacteria > DT-59 > DT-59 > DT-59. The sequence continues at coordinate 1,388 of JABSQL010000400.1, read as the reverse complement.
AATAATTTGATACCACCCGCTAAAAATGTCCACCCTTCCCGTATATTAGGGTATTTCCCACTTAAAGAAATCGGAATAACGGCCAACATTGACACCAATATCACAACTAACGGAATCGAAGACGTCATTGTTTGTAACATAATTAAAGCCCCTCCGGAAGTGCAAATCGAATGACGGTTCTCACCAATTCATTTGTGTAAAGGCCAATTCCGATGAGGGAAACGGCGACTATCAATAATGGAAAGACCATGCTTTTAGGTGCCTCATTTGACCCTAACGGCACCACTTCCTGATCATGACCCGATTTAAAATATCCTATTTCAAATAATCTGAAAAATACAATCGCCATGACCACACTGGAGAATAAAAGGGCCGCAACAAAACCCCAATGACCCGCAGCAATTCCCCCTGATATGAGATACCACTTACTAAAAAAACCACAGGTAGGCGGAATACCTATAATAGATAATGCACCCACAACAAAACCCACCATCGTTAACGGCATTTTTCTAAATACCCCTCTCATTCCTTCAAATGAGGCGTTCCCCGTTTGATATATGATGTTACCTACCGCCATAAACAAACAAAGTGTCATCATGGCATCACTCACAATATGATATATAGCTCCCGTTAGCCCATATTCATTTGCCAGCCAAACACCTCCCACCATATACCCGACTTCCGTAATAATAATATACGTAAGCATTTTTTTAAGATTGGTTTGGGCCAGTGTATAGAGCGACCCCGCAAATATACCCACTACCGACAGCCACACGACACCCGCATTTCCACCCAACAATTGGAATACATAATCTACAGAAAACACACTAAACATCACCCGTATCATGACATACACAAATACTTTGGTTACAAGCGGTGCAATCATACAAATCGCCGCAGTGGGCGCATACGTATATGCGTTCGGTAACCATCCATGTAGAGGAAAGAAGGACATTTTCATCCATATACCCAGCATCACAAAAATAAATGCAACAAGAACAGTTGTAGAACCCGAAATAGCCGGTAGTATCTGAAATAAATCGCCCATATTTAGAGAACCCGTCTTGATATATAAATAACCCACACCTAATAGATAAAAACAGGCCCCAATCGTTCCCAATATTATATAATTAAACGCTGACATTAATGCCCGCCCCTTACCCATAACAATCAGTGCATAGGCCGTTAACGATGTGATCTCAATCAGCACATACAAATTAAACGCATCACCTGTAATGGTCATCCCCAAAATACCCGTAATAGATAACACAAACAATGTATAAAAATGGGAGATTCGGTCCGATAATTCAGATTCGACATGCCGTTTCGCATAGATTGCAGATAACAGCCCCACAGTGGTCACCACCACCAAAACCAATCCATTTAGT
>JABSQL010000040.1 GCA_013215865.1 Candidatus Margulisiibacteriota bacterium | reverse complement strand
CAACTCCTGGTATGTATTATGAGATGGGATTTTCGTATATTACTCGTACTGGATATATTCAGCGAAATATGACAATTTCCGGAATGCAATTAGAACGTAAAATTAAAAGTAAACTCTTAACATGGCCTAGCGGTTATTTAGAATATTACATACAGAATTTTATGATATATCCGTTCTTTGTAAGTCAAAATTTAACAATAGACATGGAACTTCTCCCCAAGTAAATAGTAGTATGAGAGATGTTGCAATTAAAGATAATACATTACCACCTAAAAAATATGCAGTAATTATAGGGCATAGTGTTGCAACTCCAGACGAATTTTTACTTAAGGTTTTTAACCACGTATTCAGTATACCTGAAACGTTAGGCGCCACGCTTATTGAAAAATGTAAGTCAGATTCCGAAGTTGGTCTTGGCATATACAATTACGAAATAGCAGAACAAAAAATTATTGAAGCCACCAAAGTTGCCCGAATTAATAGTATGCCTCTTGAATTTACTCTTAAAGCATTATGAAAAATTTTGACATTGTAATTGTAGGAGCAGGCCCAGTCGGTTTGTTCACTGTCTTTGAAGCAGGTTTAGTTAATTTAAAATGTGCATTAGTTGATTCGCTAAGTCAGCCAGGCGGTCAATGCATAGAACTGTATCCTGAAAAACCAATATACGATATACCTGGTGTTCCATATCAAACTGCTAGACAACATGTTAATGCTTTAATGGATCAAATAAAACCATTTGAACCTGAGTTCTTTTTAAACACAGATGTAAAATTTGTTGAAAGACACGAATTAGGAAATTATACACTTCAACTATCAAATGGCGAAACTTTAATGACAAGAAATATTTTTATGGCATCAGGGCCAGGTAAGTTTATACCACGACGCCCTGACGTACACGGGCTCGCAGAAGCAGAAGCCGACAATATGGTTGAGTATGCGGTAAAGAACGTTGAAGAAATTATTGGTGATGATGTTATTATTTTTGGTGGAGGCGACTCTGCAATTGATTGGGCTTTAGAATTGCAACATAAATGTAGGTTAACACTTATTCATAGATCAGAAAAATTTAAAGCAGTACCTGCAAATATTGAAGCAGTAAAAAATTCAAATCTTATTAGAACGTTTTTTGGTTATAAACCAGAAAAAATAGATGGAAACAATGTAACAATAAAAAGCAAAGTTGAACGGATGGTTCTTAAAGCAGACAAAGTTTTTATGTTCTTTGGACTACTTACTGATGTTAATTTAGTACAAGGATTACCGGAAGATATATATGATTCCAATAAACGTATACCAGTTGACACTGAGTACTTCCAATCTAGTACACCTGGCATATTTGCAATAGGAGATTGTAACGATTATCCTGGAAAACTTAAATTAATTTTATCTGGATTTCATGAAACAACATTAGCAGTTCAAGAAGCATATAAGCGTATACATAAATCTGATCCGGAATTTATGTATACTACAACAAGCACGGTATTACGTGAGAAACTAAGTAGGAAACATGATAACAATAATTGATAAAGAAAATAAAAAACACGTAATAGATTTTATACCAGGACAAACGCTATTAAGAACTCTCATAGATAATAATTTAGATCAAGGACTAGGTATAT
>JABSQL010000004.1 GCA_013215865.1 Candidatus Margulisiibacteriota bacterium | reverse complement strand
GCAGTCAAACAAAAGGCAGACTATTTGGGATGGGAAACACACCCATACAATGCCCTTTTAGACGAATATGAACCCCAAATGACCACAACGATTTTGGACAAGGTTTTTTCTGAATTGCTCCCCAAAACGAAATCTTTATTGTCACAGATACAAGGGGCTAAAAAAAACCCATCAGAACCCATCACCCATACATATGACAAACAAAAACAATGGGATTTCAGTATGTCACTTCTTGAAAAAATTGGGTTCGATTTTGAGTCAGGGCGATTGGACAAATCCACCCACCCCTTTACCATAGATATTTCCCCCAATGATGTTCGAATAACAACACGGCTCAGCTCTCATAACCTTATGGAGGGCATATCCAGCACTCTCCATGAGGGGGGACATGCACTATATGAACAAGGTCTCAATTTAGATTGGGCCAACACACCCTTATGTTCATCCGCAAGCCTGGGCATTCATGAATCTCAATCTCGATTATGGGAGAACCAAATTGGTAAGAGCCGATTATTTTGGGATGATAATTTCGAAGGATTGAAAACCCTATTTCCGGAGGCGTTATCTTCTGTTTCTGTATCTGAATTTTACCAAGATATTAATCAGGTAAAACCCGGGTTTATTCGTGTAGAAGCTGATGAAGTGACCTATAATCTTCACATAATGATCAGATACGAAATTGAAAAAAAGATGTTAACAGAAGATATTTCTATCACAGACCTGCCTGATTTGTGGAATAGTTATTATCAAGACTACCTTGGCATTACCCCACCCAATGCGTCTTTGGGTATTTTGCAAGATGTCCATTGGTCATTGGGCTCTATTGGCTATTTCCCAACCTATACCCTTGGAAATCTGTATGCCGCAATGATATATAAAGCAGCTTTATCAGGTATTCCTACTCTTCATACAAGTATGAACGCTACTGTTCTTAAATCGTTAAAAGAGTGGTTAAATAAAAAAGTTCACCAAAAGGGCCGGCTTCTTAATCCACAGGATCTGATTAAAGAAGTTACGGGATCAGCACTTACGGATATACCCTTCTTGGAATATCTCACCGAGAAATTTTGCTAGCTACGCTAGCCTCATCCAATGGTACCCATGATGCAGTAAATTAATCGTAAAATCATGCTCGCCCCCGTATCTGACCGTATTACCGTATTGATATATACAAATATTTGCAGGAATGATCGTTTGACATATTTTTGCTTCTAAATCACTTGTCCACACCGTTGGCTTTCTGAGATCTTCTAAATAATGAAATATACCCCCAGTATTTAAATAAGATAAAAGCTGTTCTCTAATGTGGCCAAGATCCCCTCTTGGATTATCATTACGATCTCGACAAGATTTAAACCATGATGCAAGCTCAGGAGAAAAATAATCCAGATGAGACTCTTCCTCTATAGCACTTTCAAAAACACCCCATATTCTTTCTCTTAATACATTGATCATGACACCATTGTTCTCCATGACAGACTTCTTCATGGTTTCTATCACCCGTGATCTTAGATTTTCTGGTGTAATCTCAAAGTTAAACCGTATTTCTCCTTCCTCAATCGCTTTCCTTAGAACGGCGCTCAAACAAGTAAAAAAACTATCTGGATTATAAGATTCTGACTGCCACCTTCGTGTAGAAGGTGCTTTGAACGATTGGTCTGCAAATTCAAGAAATGATAGCCTATCAAATCCTGAACCGTATTTCTTTAATTGGGCAGCAGTCATATTTTGATAGTACGGTACCATTTGCCATAATATCTGTGCCAGATTGAATCGATATTCATGTGCAATGGGTAATAACTGTTTTAAACATTTTTCCGTTTCAGAAAATGAGGGCACATCTGAAGAAACACTCAAATAATCATATCGACAGTTAATGATGGTTTCGAGGTCAGTCTCTGCTGTCATTGGGGGTCTATAAACTCTATTTTAGGTCTAAACTCTGGGATATCCACTTTATTATCATGAATCTCCCCTGCTACCTTTCCAGCAAGTGAACCTGAAAAAGCATTTACAATATCCTTTAATGCATACTGCGCGCTTTTCTGCCGATTACCCTGTATGCGTCTGGTATTAACAACGTCTGATATTGGGTCTATCACACCATAGCCTCCTCATATCCTACACACCAGAGAGTATAGCAAATTCATTTTCAAATGACTACTTCACCTGCAACAGAGTCCCCTACTTCGGAAGTTGTGAGACCCATTTCACCCGCCCGCATTGAAGTCATCTTTGTAACCGTTTTTGAGATTGCCTGATCTATAGATTTCGCCGCATCAAATGCCCCAAGGTGATCTAACATTAACCCAGCAGCACCAATCGCTGCCAAAGGATTAATACTATTTTGACCCGTAAACTGAGGCGCCGTTCCCCCAATAGGCTCAAACATTGACACCCCTTTAGGATTAATATTCCCACCCGGCGCAATACCCAATCCACCTTGTGTCACCGCCGCCAAATCTGAAATAATATCCCCAAACATATTCCCCGTCACAATCACATCAAATCTACCAGGATCTTCAATCATCCATATGCATGTTGCATCTACATTCACATAGTTGGTTTTAACGGTTGGGTACGCTTCAGCCACCTCATCAACGACCCGTTGCCATAAATCATATACAAACGTTAATACATTGGTTTTAACACATAATGTTAATTGCCCAACATATCCCTTCTTTTTTTCCTCATCCGATAAACCCCGCCACGCATTATCCTTGTGACGCTTTAAAACGGATTCAAACGCATATCGCACACATCTCTCCACCTGATGACGGGTATAAATCATTTCCTGAACAGCCACTTCATCAGGGGTACCCTTCTTAGAAAAATGCCCTTTCCCTGTATACAGGCCACCCGTATTTTCTCTAACAATGAGATAATCGATATCTTCAGGTTGAATATTGCTTATAGGTGTAGCAACACCCGGATATAATTTCACAGGCCTCAAATTGATATATTGATCCAAATCAAATCGAGACTTCAATAAAATCCCTTTCTCAAGAATACCCGGCTTCACATCTGGATGACCAATCGCACCCAAATAAGCGGCATCAAAAGCCTTAAGAGAATCTAACTCATCATCATCTAATATTTTACCGGATTTAAGATAGCGGGAACCACCCCAATCAAAATGTGTGAATTCAAAAGAAATATCAAATGCAGATTCAACGGCCTTGAGAACCTTTAACCCTTCTTGAACCACCTCGGGTCCTGTACCATCTCCTGGAATAATTGCGAGTTTATAATGCATGTTTGACCACCAAATCGGTTGGTAGCGGGGAGAGGATTCGAACCTCTGACCTTCGGGTTATGAGCCCGACAAGCTACCACTGCTCCACCCCGCGACGGAATATGCAGAGTGTAACAAGATACCCTCTAACTTTCAAGGGGATAGGGACACCAAATTGATTTATGCTGCTTGGTTTGATGTTCCAGCTCATTAATAATCGGCTTGATCGGCTTCTTCAAAAACCCCGCTATATGCATGGGACCTGAATCGGAACAGACCATCATCTTACTTTCAGAAATAATCGCTGCCAGCTCTGGAATATTTGAAAATACAATCACTTTAGCCACCCAAGGATGTAATGATGAAGCCAATACCTCTAGGCCCTCTCTTTCATGTTCAAGACCTATTAATAAAAGGGGTTTTTGTTGCGGCCAAGAAATATCTGTTAATGCGTTCTTCACAGAATCAGAATCTACTTCCTTCTCCGCCCTGCCTGACCCTGTATGAATCACCGCAAAAGACAAAGACTCCATATTCAGACGATCTAATCGCTCCCTTATTATCTCTTTTCTTGATATTGAAACTGGGAAAAATAGGTGCGACATCGGGTCTGATATATCCCAATCAGGATCTAGGGCCCTCAATATGTTCATATCTCGTGTAATAAAGTCCCAGCTCTTGCTCGGTGTAATGGACCTATTCTGAAGCCAATGACCCCCGCCATCATTAAAGCCACCCACAAACTTGGCACCCATTAAACTGGCTATCACACTACATCTTATATCCCCTCTTACATCCAATATCACATCATATTTTTCCTTTCGAAGACGCCTAACGGTTTTCATGCACGCCAATAACCCCACTTTTGTTTCGGTGTATCGTGGCTCTTCAAACGGATTCATCGTCATTACATGTCGAACCCCATCATAATCTTCAAACAACTCTTTCAAGCTGGGTCGAATCAGAATATCGATTTTAACGCCAGGATACCGACGATGACATTCCCGAGCCAATAAAAACAGGGGTAAAGTATCTCCTAAATTATTGAGCTTGATCAACAATATTTTGGTCACATTTTCTGGCGGACCTATACCTTTTTTCCAAAAAAAGAATAGCGCCAATAGCCCATCTAAAAAGGGAATTAACAATCGCCACTTTAATTGAACAAACCGATACCCCATATTACTACCTTTATTTTAGACCCAAATGCTCTATAATGGGAACCATTATGTTTATCGTGACCGGCGGCGCAGGCTTTATTGGCAGCAATTTGGTTAAAACACTCAATGATAAAGGATTCAAAAATATCTGGATTGTTGATCATACCGATTCCCCTGAAAAAGAACAGAACCTTAACGCCCTTACCTTCGACAAACTCATCCATAAACAGGATTTCTTAATCCAACTCCCCCAACTCAACCCTCAGGATATCGACATCATATTCCATCAAGGTGCCTGCTCTGACACACTTGAAACCAATGAAACGTATATGATGGCCAATAATTATGAATACAGTAAAACTCTGCTCGATTATTGCGCAGAAAACAACATTCGCCTCATCTATGCCTCCTCCGCATCCGTTTATGGAAACGGAGACCAAGGATTTGTTGAAAACCCCACTTGTGAAAACCCTTTAAACTTATACGCGAAATCTAAGCACTTATTTGACCAGTACGTGAGAACCAAACTCTCCCACTTCCCCACCCAGCTGTTGGGGTTACGTTATTTTAATGTATTTGGACCTCAAGAGGTTCATAAGGGCCGGATGGCATCTGTCATCTACCACTTCCACAATCAAATTGAGCAATCAGGAAAATTACACCCTTTTGAAGGAAGCGACACATTCATACGTGACTTTATATATATCGAAGATATCATGAATGTACTCATGTTTTTTTATGAACACCCGAATCTGAACGGCATCTTTAATTGTGGAACGGGGAAAGGAGAGTCCTTCATGACCCTCGCAAATACGATGTCTTCTCTCTATAAAGACGCCACCATCGAAATAAAGCCATTCCCAGACTCGTTGAAAGGCCAATACCAAACCTATACCCAAGCAGACCTATCATCCTTAAGAGATATTGGATATAACACCCCGTTTACATCCCTCAAAGAGGGCATTAAAGCCTATGTTAATATCCTGCAAAATCAGAATGGCTACCTAGCCGCATAAAGCGATGACAGAAAAAGCCCTTGTTTTGTTTTCAGGTGGTCAAGATAGCACCACCTGCTTGGCCAAAGCCCTCTCTGACTATAATGGCGCCATTACAACAATCGGTTTTGACTATGGTCAACGTCATGCTGTAGAACTCGAACAAGCTAAGATTATCGCCAATCTAGCCGGTGTCCCATTTACCATCATTGATATGACCCTATTATCAAAATTAACCCAGAATGCCCTGACCCGAAACACCATCCCAATCGAATCCAAAGATGGAGAACTTCCCAACACATTCGTCGATGGTAGAAACCATATGTTTATCAGTGTTGCAGCCATTTACGCCAAACAACAAGGTATTTCTCACCTCATTACAGGCGTGTGTGAAACCGATTACTCAGGCTACCCTGACTGTCGACAAGATTTCATTCACTCTTTAAACCACACCCTCAACCTCGCTATGGATACCTCTTTTGTCATCCACACACCCCTCATGCATCTTACCAAAGCAGAAACCGTATTATTAATGGACTCTTTGGGCCGTTTAGATTGGTATAAAGAATCCCATACTTGTTATGAAGGAATGCGACCCGCCTGCGGGAAGTGCCCTGCCTGTAAACTACGATTAAAAGGGTTTGAGGAAGCAGGCATTTCAGACCCGCTAGCCTATGAAACTACCGTGAGCGAAGTCCCCGGCTAATATCTCGATTCACTGTCTTCTCTTTAAGTGCCCGTCTCTTATCAAACAGTTTTTTAGGTTGTGCCAGCCCGATCTCCACCTTCACCCGACCTTTTTTGAGATATAACTTTAACGGCACCATCGTAAGACCTTTGGTAACCGATTTTCTTAACAAACGGACGATCTCTACCTTATGTAACAATAATTTTCGGTCCCGTGTGGGATCAGGGATGTGTCCGCTGGCTTGTGTATACGGACTTAAATAACAATTAAAGAGCCACAGCTCCCCATTTTTATCACGTACAAACCCATCTTGAAGATTGATTTGTCCAGATCGAACGGATTTCACTTCACACCCAACCAACACAATCCCTGTCTCACATTTTTCCAAAATATGGTAGTTATGAAATGCCTTTTTGTTTGTGGCCATTATTTTTACCCCGGATTCTTTTTCAGACATAGATTTATGCGGCTGTTATATCCACTGTTTCTTCATAAGGAAACCAAATTTGTTTGTGATTGATCTGTTTATTTCCCAAATCTTTATATATAGGAATCACAGTTACGCCTAAAAATCCGGCCAAATGCATGGGACCCGAATCTGATGAAATCACCAGTTTACTGGTATTCATTAAAGCCGCAAGATGGTGAAGTGACTTCGTCATCACCACTTCCACTGACCAGTCTGGCTGCATCTGTTTTGCTAGCATCGTCAGTCTTGGCTTATCAAGTTCAGTTCCCACTAATAATATGGGATGTCTTTTATCCCAATCTGATGCTTTTAGTGCTCGCTTAATATCCACCACAGTCAATATTCGCTCATCTTCATTGTTACCAGAATGAACGACTGCATATTTGTGGGGCTTAATATGTTTCCGATTCAAAAAATGATCAATGACACACCGTGACCGGTCTGTAACAGGAAAAAATAAATCTGATAATAAATTTGATGGATAAGATTGAGATTCAAATACCGATAACACACTCAGATCTCTGGTAATGAAATCCCAGTTTTGATCCGGTGTAACACAGTGGTGTTGCAAAAAACCCCCGCCCCCATCGTTAAACCCCACACAATATTTCCCACCCAATAAACTGGTGAAAAGAGACGCCCGAACATCTGCACATAAGTCAAAAATCATGTCGTACTTACTTTTCCTCAATTTGAATATCATTTTTAAACGCTCTAGAAAGTGAAAGCCACGTCGACCTTTTCTACTATTAAATGCATACATTTCATTCACATGAGACACCGTTTCAAATTGTTGAAATACTTCACACACATCTGGGGTAACCAATACATCAATTTCAACATCAGGATTTGTTTCTTTCAGGTGCTTCACAAAAGGGAAAACAGGAAGTGCTTGACCAAGGTCCGTTAATTTAATAACCAAAACCCGGTTGAGATTTTTGGGTTTTCGTATCCACTTCTTCCAAAAAAATACATATTTCCCCACTCCATCAAGGATGGATACCCACATGATCCACTTAAAATGTCTTATTCTATAGTTGGCCATGATCTGTTACCGTCAATTTTAGCATAAAACAGGGGCCTTATTAAACCGAAACTTTAAAAGCGTCCAAACAGCTATAAATCCATCTTTTGCTTTTATCTTCTTACCCTCCTCTAAAGATCTTGGGTGATAACGGATAGGTACCTCCTCTATACGATAACCCAGGCGTATCAGTTTTGAGGATAATTCGTGATCTGTTTCAAACCCTGTTGTCTCAATTTCAATCCTTTTAATAAAAGAACTTGGAAATAGCTTATATGCCGTTAGCGTGTCTGTAATCCATCGACCATACAATAAAAATGTCCAAAACGATAATATCAATCCTGCAATCCAAGGACCCAACCTTTGATCTGGATGTTTTCCTGGAAAAAAATGATTTCTTTTCTGACCAGAAAGCTGGCCCAAAAACCGACTCCCGTACACCACCTGCTTTTCTTGGGTAATCGCACTCAATAAATCGATATAATCATGAGGGTCATATTCAAGGTCTGCATCCTGGATCAACACCCAATCTCCTGTGGCTCTTTCTATACCCGTTTTAACGGCTGCCCCCTTACCTTGGTTGTCTTGGTAAATATACAATACGTCCGGGAATTGCTTTGCGATCTCTTCTGTTCTGTCCGTTGACCCATCATTCACCACAATAATTTCTGTTTTAAAACCAGCAGACTCTAAAGACAGCTTATCTAATATTGATAGCAGTTCCCCCAAGGTCCCTTCTTCGTTATACGCAGGAATTAATATACTGAGTTTTTTCAAGTGTCTTTTATGAATCGATGCTTTACTAAAGAATACAATGACCGCACCCCATCTAACATCCCCATTTTTTTACCTTCTGCTTTGGTTCGAGGTGTGTACTCTACTGGAACCTCTAAAATAAACACACCCCTTTTACCACATTTGGCGATCAATTCCATATCAAAATTAACACCCTCTGATTGAATGTCCAAACTTTTTACCATCTGGCTATCATATGCTTTAAGAGTGGATAGTGGATCACTAATATATTTGTTAAACAATACCAAAGATAAAATACTGAGAGTCATCCCACCATATTTGCTAATGAGATAGCTAATCAAACTCCCTTTATAAATATCCAAAATTCGTTGATTCACATTGAGGCATTTTATAGATCGGCTACCAAACACAATCGGAAACTCATTCTTAACAATCGGCGATATCACCGAAAAAATATCTTCAGGATTATACTCATTATCAGAAGGAAAAAAAACGATGATATTCCCCTTGGCCTTTTCAATACCAAATCGGTATGCCGCACCACGCCCTTTCTTTTTGTCGAGCTGATACGACCGCACCCCTTCATAAGAAGAAGCAATATGATATGTTTGGTCTTTGGAACACCCATCCACACATATAATTTCCATGCTCATGTTATACCGACTGAAATCCAATGCCTCTAGATGTTCCAAAACGGTCCCAATGGTTTTCTCTTCATCTAGTGCCGGAACGATGATCGATACTTTATGACGAACAGGCTCTAGTTTAATGTTTTTCTTGTCCAAGATAATTTGAATCAGTTCATCCAGAATCTGCCCACCCCCATGGTGAGATTTCTCATCCTCCCAGTCCATCCATTTCACCTTATCAAGGGTTACATTCGAATCCGTCAACTTAAATGGAATATACGGCATATCAGAAGATTTATCTTGATCTGGTTTCTGAATAAAAAACTGGGTTACAATATCATCATTCTTTAACTCTATTTGATTTTTTCGACTCATATTATAAAAAAACTTATGAATGAGATCATTCACATCTTCTGAGGGGATGTCATGATCTCTTAAAATATTGGAAATAAATACTTTTTCGGAATGCTGATTCTCCATGATGGTTTCCACCAATGACGCGGTTAAATAGGTTGGAAAAAGAGAAGAGTGCTGCGTACCCGGACCATAAACAATCACATCTGCTGTCTGAATTTGGGATTTTGCCTCCGGATTCAAGTCAGGAAACTTTTCTAGCCCTTTCAAATAGGCTGTCTTTTCATCCACTGATTTATCTTTAATTTCTGAAATCTGATTTGAATTTAAATAGGACTCAAATAAAAACAACTCTACCGTGTCCGATGCACTTTGAGAAGACACAATATCTGATTCAGACAAGAGAACCGATCCATCTTTTTTCAATGCGGTTAACACTAAATTCTTTCCCTGTGTCACATTCAAAATGGTTCCTGTTACCTCACAGCATTTCGATAGAACTTCGATGGTTGTATTAAAAGACTGGTCATTTTCCAAATAACAGCCTGCAAAAATGAGATTACCAATAGAGCAATCTCCAAAATCAAACAAAATTCCCTGTTCATGTTGATCTGATTCGTATTTTAAAAACCGTTGTATATACGATTGTATCCAATTTACATCTTTGACCCGAAGCTGTTCAAAGGACTGATCCAGTTCAGTAAGACCTGTAGCGTTAGAAAAATGAATAAAGGATTCCAGCAAAGTGCATGCATCATCCCTTGCCATAGATTCTGCCAATCGATACTCCATAATAATCTTCAACGCAGACTGACTGGGTGTATTTTCAGGAATCAACCTTACCAAATTCTTTCTAACATCAGATGGCCCTAAAAGACCAGGTATAAACTGCCTCAAACGTCCTGTAGACAACCCATCATCATATGCATTAACCATTATCGTGAGTTGAATTGCAGGATGTTTTAAAAAGGTTTGGGTGATAGTATCCGTGCCTCTCCCGCCTGAAAATAGCACCACATTAATAGGATTATTAACTTGCCCTGTCATTTTTGCCTCTTTGATAAAACATCTTGTGCTAAAATCACATCATCTAATGTATTTATTCCTATTGTCTCATTCGCATCAATGATTCGCAAACTCGCAAGATTGCCCATTTTTTTATCAAATCTCGGAAATAAAGGCAGAAAATTAAATTGCTGTGTCTCAGCACCCAAAGAAGGGTTTTGTGCCGCTTTTTCTAATTCGTCACATAATGTCTTTGTTGAAAATAAAAAGAGGCCCGCATCTGTTTCTCCAGGAGTGGGCACTTTATCACCTTCTCGTGATTCCAGTACCTTTACAACCCTTTCGTCACCATCTCTTTCAAAATGGATATATGCCTGATCTCGAACCAGTGTCGGCAGTGTTAGCACCGCGTTTTCTCGATACTCATGAACACGTACTGCTTTTTCTATTGTACTCATTTTCAAACAAGGCTGGTCACCCCAGACAATCATCGAGAATTCTGACTTTAGGGCCTCTCGTGCACAATAGACCGCATCCCCCATTCCACGCGCAGAAGGCTGAATCACAATCGTGTATTGACCAGGAACCAATTTATCTAAAACCGGTGTAACCAAAGACGCCCCATCTGGTGAAAGGACCACCACAAAATGGTGACAAACTGGTTTCAAAAAAGCCAATTGCCACTCTAAAATGGGTTTGTCTAGAACCGGATATAGTATCTTAGGTTTATCATATCTGAGCCGAGTTCCCAACCCCGCAGCCGGAATAACAGCTGTCCACTTTTCTGGATGAATCGCTAGTGGAACATTGGATGAAATATCTGAATCCGTATAAATGCGCTTCATGATACCGGTTTTTGAGAGACGACCATGGTTTGACCCATGTTATATACAATCGGCCAATGATACATTCGCAAAACCCGAAACAATTTTTCAAAAACCCTTATAGGTCTCACTAAAGCACCTGCACGTTTACACACATACCCCAGGGACAATTGCTGCCAATGCGGCGACATATTCTGGATATCAAACCCGACATCTTTAAGCTGATTAGACACCGTTTCTGGCGTGTAATATGACAAATGTACATTCAGAAGAAAGGGCCATTTCGGGCCCAATATCTTGGCCGCCAAGCTGGCGATATTGGGGTACGTCAATACCAATAACCCCCCTGGCTTTAGATATCTAAAAATGTCTTCCAGAACCTCTTTGGGGTCGGGCACATGTTCAAGCACATCCCAAAGTGTGACGAGATCAAACATTTCAGACTCAAACTGATGGTCAGACAGAATACCAGGACGAATATCCACCTGATAGGTATTTTTTGCAAAATCACACATCCACTGACTGGGTTCAATACCAACCGCATCATAACCCAATTGTGAGGCCGCTGCTAAATAGGCGCCCCCCGCTGACCCTATATCCAACAGCTTTCCACCCTGAGGAATTTCAAATTTACGCGCTACTTTACGCAGTTGCTTCTTAAACGTCTGTATCCGATACGGATTCTGGCTTACAAACGTATCATCAACCGCACTTTTATACCCGTCTAATATAATGTCCTGATTAAGCCGCGGATTCAAATACACCATACGACATGCGTTACAGGACACCATTTGGTCAAACCGCTTGGAATCACTTGACGACCTAAAAATAGCTCTCATTTGAGCATCATCTAATTCTTCTGGATATTGCGCATCATATACCACGTTAAAATCATTTTGGTGACACAGAGGACATGGTACTTCTTGTAAATAATCAGCTTTTAACATACTGGACTTTCCGTTTAAATAGTTTCCAAAATGTGACCCGGTAAATAGCCTGTTCCATTTTGGTGGAAAATTTTCCGCGGCAAATATTCACCACTTGCCGCAATACTTTATGAGGAAATCTAATACACTTCCAAAACAAGAAATAGGCATAATGACCCCACCGCCGCCTAACCAATTGTTTGTAATCTTTACGCCAAGTAGGCGAAAAGGTGAGCTGAGAAAAAGAGTCATACCCTGTAATCTCTGAAAAAATACTAGACCCTGGAATAGGTGTAATAATAAACTGGGCGATTTCATCCAAACCCGCCAACGCCAACTTTCGGATATATGCTTTCGTTAATTGGATATCTTCAGCTGTTTCGCCTGGAAACCCACACACAAAACAAGCCTGACTATACATCCCCACACGGGACATTTCTTTAACCATTTTATACGCAAGGTCATGATGGAAGGGTTTATTCATTTTTTTCAACAATGCCTTAGAACCCGTTTCAGGAGAGAAAGACACATAAGAACAACCCGCCTGTGCCAACAATGGTATCGTTTCCAATTTCATGGTCTCAATTTTGGTCCCAGACACAAATTTCCAAGATACATCCAATTTTCGTTGAATAATCGTATTACAAATATCAACAATACGCTGATTCCGAACCGTCGGATTCACATCCTCAACATGAAATTCCCTCACGCCAAAGCGTTTAATCATCTCTTCCATTTCATCCACCACATTTTCTGGGGATCGAAACCGCCACATCCCATCATTGGTCGCAGGAATCACACAAAACCGACATTTCACAGGGCACCCTCTTGATGTGAGAATAGGTAAATAAGGACCTTCCATAGGACCATGTGCATACCCCACATCCCAATAATTTTGTAATGGAAAAGACTCCCAATCTGGTATGGGCAACATATCTAACTCTTTATTAATCGGAATCCCTTCTCCTTTGTAAACGACATTTCCCTTTTTAAAAATTAGCCCCTGTTCTTGGGGTATGTTCCCCGTCTCAATCATTGAATGTATGAGTTTCTCAGCTGGTTTTTCTGGTTCACCAAAAATGAGCACATCAAACCCCAACTTCAGCAGATTATCTACATCATTTACAACTGAAAAAGCCGTCACTGCTTGCGAATTCTCAACCAATACACACATCACATTTGGATACACACATTTAATTTCTTTCAAAATTTCCTCTATTATTCGATACGCAACCACCCCTGAAAAATAGATAAATATCATCTGACAATCTGGTTGGATTTTAGATACAATATCAGGCACAGACATTCCCTGAACTTGAAGTTTATCTAACGTATCAAACTGCATGGGGGCTTCCCCAAATCCATCAATCACCTGTACCTCATGACCAACTTTCTTCAAATAAGAAGACAAATACGCCAACATAAATGGCATATATATAATCCCTGTATGGGGATCATTTTTTTGAGAAATCAGTGGTGGGTTAATGAGTGTTGTTTTCATTTTACCAATGTTCAATAGGTCCTCGATTGATACCGTTCACACTCTTAGACGCTTTATTTACCCCATACTTAATAACATACCCCAATCGCTGGATATATTTCAAAGCCATCCCTGGATAATAACTGGATATGGATAGAAATGGGCATTTTTGAGGTTGAACAGAAACAGAAAGTGAGGCCGCAAAAACTGTCCAAGCAGTATAAAATAAATCACTTTCATCCGCATTATCATTGCTAAGGTACCCATCAGGCACTTTCAAATCTTCAATAATACCCTCGAGTCTCTGAATATGTTCTTGATCCAAAAAAGTTTTGGCTGTAATCAAACTCCACCCATAAAACCAAGAGGCACCGCTTTTGTCGGTAAATTTTTCTTTACGCCATTTCACCTTTCCATCTGGATCTATAATGTGATTATAAAATCGCAATCCTCGTTTAGTAGATTGCTGAAGTAAAGAAGAGTGGGAAAACCGGGGATATACATAAGACAACAAACCCAATGTCATGGCATGATACAAATAAGGCACCTGTAACCCCATATCTGTATATGGAAATGCTCCTGAAATCAACTGTGCCCGAATCGTTTTCAAAATCGCTCTCTGAGAGGCATTTTTATAGGCTATTTTTCGCTGCGAATCCTCCGGAAAATACTCTGATGCAGCCAGCAAAGCCACCCCAGATAGCATATTGGTGTTTAACACATCTGATTTATTCACAGATGATTTTAAGAAACGGCCGTTTTGTTCATGTTGAATCAAATAATCAGCGCCCCAAAGCAAGGCTTTTAACACCCTTTCTTTGGGATGAAGATGGTAATATGCCGCCAACGCAATAACAGAAAAAGCAGTGGGTACTGCCCCAAAATACCCCACATCCTCATCTTCAGACGCATAACTTTTTTCTGGCCAGTATCCTTCTGGGGTTTGTAGTGACAACACCATTTCCATTAGTTGTTGCTGAATATTGGATTGATCATCTAGGGCAATCATTCCCAGTAAAAAAGCCGCTGGAATTTCAGAACGGGTTTTTTGGTCTGAATCTTTTATAGGCAAACCGTCCTTACTGTACCTATCAAGTAAGGGAAGGAGACAACTTTTCATGTTTGTATTATAGCGTGTTATTCCGAAAGATAGCGATAAACCGCTCTCTTTCCAAATAAATAGCGATTCCTGCACAAATAATCACGACAATATTTAGGATATCGTTTCGGATCATCATTAATCCGAATAACACCAACACAGTTCCAAAATATAAAATGAGATATTTATGCAAATATATATTTAACTTTCGAATGGAAATTATCGTAAGACCAATATATTGGCATAGAATAGCCACCCATGATGCAAATGCTGCGCCATACACGCCATATTTTGGAATCAAAATGATATTTAAAGCAATATTTATAGCCAATGTGAGAGAAATATTTTTCAAAAGTGTTCCACTCATCAATTTGAGCATCAGTAAATTGGGGATAATTCCAAAAAATATATTCAATAATTTAACGGCACTCAACATAAACACCAATTTATATGCACCACCATATTCTCCATACATGAGTAGTACTGGCTTCCCGAAATAATAGAATCCTATACAAAACAATACCCAAAAGGAAAGAGAAGGGATAATCACTTTTTGTAATATCTGTTTTATTTTTTTCTCAAAGTCATTTTCGTGGATTAATCGGGTAATAACAGACTGTAATACGGGCACCATTATTTGAAGAATGATTATAGATAAAACCGAAAATTTGAGGGCAACTTGATAAATAGCCACTTCCTTACTGGAATGGAAATAATTCAACATATACGTGTCTGCAGTATATATAAATTGGTTGATAAAAATACCCAGGGAAATGATTTAACAAAATCACAACGCTTACC
>JABSQL010000399.1 GCA_013215865.1 Candidatus Margulisiibacteriota bacterium | reverse complement strand
TTTTTTTAATTTTTGAAGAGACATTTTCCGCATCAGCTTTTTAATCACCCGTTCTAACTCTCTCAGGCCAGAATCACTTGTATAGTGATGAATCATAAATTCCACGATGGGCTTGCTGAAATTAACTTTTAATTTTGATAACCCGTGTTGTTTAATATGTTTGGGAATTAAATATACTGAAGCAACCGTAATTTTTTCCTTCAGGTTATACCCTGGAATTTCTATCACTTCCAGTCTGTTCAGTAATGGTAAAGGAAGCAAAGACAAATCATTGCACGTACAAATAAATAATACATGGCTTAAATCGAAAGGAACTTGAAGATATTGATCTACAAAATGATCATTTTGGTCTGGATCTAATAATTCCAAAAGCACAGAAGAGGGGTCTCCTCTAAAATCGGATACTAATTTATCAATTTCATCTAATAATATAACCGGAGATTTTGACTTTACATTCGCGACTGCAGATATAAATTTCCCAGGCAACGCGCCGACATAGGTCCGTCTATGACCCGTCAACTCAGCCTCATCACGTACACCCCCTAAAGATATCCTAACAAACTTTCGACCCAATGCTTGGGCAACTGATTTAACGATGGAAGATTTCCCAACACCTGGAGGACCTGCCAAACACAGAACATTTGACACGGTCCGACCGGCTTGAATATATACGGCTAAGTGTTCTAGTATACGTTCCTTTACATTTTCTAAACTAAAGTGGTTTTGATTAAGGACCTCTTGAACGTGGTCAATTTCCATTTTGGATCGGCTTTTCTTTTTCCAAGGCAGATCTAACACAAAATCCAAGTAGCTTCGGACATTGCTTGCCTCTGAAGATTCGTCAGGCGCTCTATCTAATTTTTGTATTTCTCGCTTTAAGACCGTTTCTGTTTCCTTAGATAAAGACAGTTTTGCCAGCTTTTCATGATATTCCAGCACTTCATCCACTGAAGAAGTAATATTGAGCTCTTGTTGAATTTCACTTAACTTTGTTTTTAAGAAATATTCCTGTCTTTCTCGGTCCAATCTTTCATGGGTTCTATTCACTAAGTCTTTCTCTAGCCCAACCAAAGAAATTTGACGTTCCAAAGTAGAATGTATTAATTTAAGCCGATTTTGAATATTGTTCTCCGCTAAAAGCGCCTGTTTTTCCTGAGCAGATATAGACAGATAAGAACTGATTAAATTTGTGAATTGAGAGGGCAGGGAGACATCCAAAATAGACAAGATTGTATGTGAAGGACTTTCTTCTTCTTGAGATTCAACGTAGGACTGAAATAAGTTTTCAACTTCTTTAGCCAGCTTTTTGGTTTGACTTGTAAGCACGTTTAATTCTTCAATTTGCTCATGTGCAGCAAAGTCAATTTGATCTTTTTGAAATACTTTTTTTATCTGAACTCTAGATTGTCCTTCTACGAGTATTTTTAAACTCCCATCAGGATGATGAATATTTTGGACTATTTCGACTTTAGTTCCTGTTGAATGGATCTGATTTAGTTTGATTGCTCCTTCAATCTTAGTTTTTATAAGAACCAAAATAAAGGTGCCATCCATGGCATTTTCCAACCAGCTGGGCGGTTCTTGCAAATGAATAGACATCACCGTATTGGGGAATACTATTTCATCTTTAACAGCAATAATTTGGCAAGAAGATGATACGCGCATCAATTAGGCCACCTTTTTGGAAATATACCCCTCT
>JABSQL010000398.1 GCA_013215865.1 Candidatus Margulisiibacteriota bacterium | reverse complement strand
CTCTGCTCCGCCCACTGAAGATAGCACCTTTGTGATTGCTGCTGTCAATGTCGTCTTCCCATGATCCACATGCCCTATTGTTCCTATGTTTATATGCGGCTTGTTTCTGTTAAATTTCTCTTTTGCCATGTTTTTTCTCCTTATTATCTGATTGCTTTGGAGCTCCCGAGCGGAATTGAACCGCTGACCCCATCCTTACCATGGATGTGCTCTACCATCTGAGCTACAGGAGCATACTGCCCAGACTCTTACTGATTTACCAATTATACAAAACAAAAAAAAGTGTGTAAACACATCTATGGCAATAAAACTTCAGTTAGGGGGATCAAAGTTCGCTAGAGAGGTAGCGGTCTATTTTTTTAAGATCGATTTTTTGGCAGATTTCATCTAAAAACGACCGACCTTCAATCCCATTCACGATAAAGTTCAACATTGTCTCATTATTTAAAATAATATTTCGTTCAATATATTTATCTTCTTCTGAATATTTTTCCAGTGCATAATATTTCTCATTTACTTTAATGACGTCTGTATTGTCCAGATTTTTCGCCATATGGGGATTCCTTACCAGTGTTTTAAACTCACTAATAGAAGGGTCTCTGTGAACGATATTGATTTCAAGTACCCCACCCGTTTTGTTATGATATTGGCTGGAATATAGGACCCCACTTTCACTGTGCTGCGACACCATATCATTCAGATCTTCTTCAGGTTCATCCCGGTTAAACGTTTGAAATTTAGCGGGAAAGAACATTTCAATATGTTCGATTTGTATGCGTTTGAGTTGTTGAAGGACGCTATTTAGATGAACTACTGCAGACGTATACCGTTTTTTTATAATGGCTTTTTTAGCCAACTCAATTTTCTGGTTATACGTTTTTGCAGAATCAGCCATCAAATTTGTGAGAGACACAAATAGTATAAATACGAAGAGGAAAAACAGGTGACGCCTCATAGGGGAACTATACCAAAATAAATGAGGCAGCGTCAAACCCAATTCGTTAATTTTTTACACGGTTTTGACAAATCAGCTCTAACATCTTACTCTTTACACAATTATGACACCAAAATGGACACCAGATTTATCTTTAGGCAACGCCAAAATAGATAACCATCATAAAGAATTGTTTCATCTAGTCAGCATGCTAGATAATGCAATACAGCTTCAAAATGACCGTGATAAGGTGGATCAGATTATCCGTTTCCTTGAAGACTATGTGGTCACGCATTTTAAAGAAGAAGAGGATGTGATGAAAACGCATCACTTTGATGGGTTAATACATCATCATCAAGAGCATGAAATATTTTATAGCCGAGTGCAAGATCTTAGACAAGCGTATAATGATCAGGCTACTACGCCAACATTGGTGTATACCATCCGAAAACTGGTCGATAAATTAGTAACTCATATCCAAACAGTGGATATAAAGATGGCATCACTTTACCAGGGAACCGAGCATGAAAAATCATCACACGTCGTTTGAAACATATTTAACAGATAATGATGGTCGATACACGGAGCAAAAACGGTGTATTGTGGATGAGATATTCAAAATTCAAGATCACTTTGAAGTTGAGTCTTTCATTGACTCTATCCGACAAAACCATCACAAGTTTTCAAGGGCGACGGTATATCGAACCATTAAGCAGCTTTTAGATGCGGGATTGATTCAAAAAATATCGACACGTGACGGCAAAATTTTCTACGAACACAATTTCAGTAAAAAGCAGCATGATCATCTCATTTGCAATAGTTGTGGTAAAATCCTTGAGATTAAGGAAGACAGTATTGATACCTACCTCGAACAGTTTTGTAAAGAGTTGGGATTTCATACAGAATATCGGTCTTTGCATTTATATGGACAATGTCAACAGTGTTTTGACCAACAGGAAAAGGAGAGTTAGATGAGCCAATCAAACGGTGGCAATAATGTTTTCAGTGATGAATCACTTAAGAAAAAAGGGATCATGTCCCGAATAATAGACCTTTTGAAAAAAGACTTTATGTATGGATTGATCATCATTTTACCAACAATCGTGACAATATGGTTGGTCTCATTCACCATTCGGTTAATATCAGGTCCGCTAAGCAACTTATTGGGTCAAAGGACTCCTGAATTTGTCAGTTTTATCATTACTATTGTAATCATCACATTGATTGGGATTGTGACTCGAAACATCCTGGGAAAAGCACTATTTCATTTCATGGAAAATTTAATGCATCGTATTCCTATTATTAACCGGATATACAAATCTACAAAGCAGATCATTTCCTCTTTGAGTATGAAAGACAAAAAAATGTTATCCGCAGTATTGGTAGAATACCCTCGAAAAGAAATGTGGGCATTGGCGTTTATCACACAAGATCATGTTGAGGGTCTGCTTGACGAAAATGGACAGGATATTGGTCACGACAAATTGGCACTGTTCATTCCCACCACACCGAATCCAACGTCTGGATATTTTGTATATGTCCCAAAGAAAGACGTTATAAGGCTCGGATTTTCAGTTGAACAAAGTGTTAAAATATTGATGTCTGCTGGCGTTGTTAATCCGGAAGGACCGGAATAACGCCCCAAAATATATGCGCCTGTAGCTCAGCTGGATAGAGTATCAGATTTCGGCTCTGAGGGTCGGGGGTTCGAATCCCTCCGGGCGCACCACCCATTTTTGAGGCTAAAACAGCCAATGCAGAGCTACCTAATTAGCTATTCAGCAGCGTGGTTGTGGATATGTGGTAAACTCTAAATAACGGTAAATGAATAATAAAGCTGAACCCATTAAACCTCAAAATGAAAAAGAACAACTTAATTGGCATTTGGGTATTATAAGTACACCCCTTAATAATTGGCTGTTTTATTTATATCAACTACGATACTTAGGCGTTGATATTAAAAGTGAATTAAAATTTCTATCTCCAGTTCACTTAAGAACCAAAATCTTTTGTATTTTGATATGTGCCGTTATCGATTTTATAAAAGAATCTCCTGAAATTAATGAATTAATAAATTTGATAAAACAAGATAGTAATATTGACTTCACAATAAAATATTTTGAAAGGTTAAATTTGATTCTAAAAGAAGTCTTATCCAATCTTTCTTTAGAAGAACAATATTTTATACGTGATCGCAGATTACAACTTGTTCACGGAATTATCAGTCATTATGAAAATGATAGAGATATAGGTTATTTAGTTTTTGAAAAAGGCTATGTAATTAATAAACAAATTACAACGCAAGAATATAGGGATATTCAGAAAAAATATTATCCGAAAATGAGCGAAAACCTAAATATAATAATGACAAAGGTTATTGAAAGTAAAGCGTCACATGATTTAGCCAATTTTAGTAATGAGTTTTTAGGAGATAGTTATATTGAAACAACAAAAATAATCGCAGGTGAACTTGGACAAAATGTAACAATAAATCTAAATCAAGATCTTTGAAAATAATAATATATACTTTCTTACCACACATTTACCACACCCCTGAATCCGGCTATTAATCGACCCATAAATTCTTCAGAAGAGTCCTTTTCTCTATACCTATTATTATAGCCTCTTTGTTCACTTTTTTTGCTCTTTTTATTTTTTCGTAAACACAGGCAGTCCTATATAAGATACATGAAGGGTCGCCCCCCCCCTCCCGGCGGCTCTAATTTTCTTATCCCCTGACTGTGAGATAATGTCTGTTCCAAAATGTGGAGGACGATGTTCCCAAGTTAGCACAAACCATTTAGTCATTTAAAAGGGACATTTGAATCTGAGAAACGGTATCGTTGATTAAAGTGAATTCTATCCCATTTCGGTCTTCGTAATTCATATAAAATAATTTATCTGATTGAGAGTTCGTCGGATTTCCAAACACTTTTAGTACCTTTGATTTTCTAGTGCCAATTCCAATATTTTTTGGCAATCGAAAGTTAGGGTCTCTAATGTTAATTAAAATTATATAGGGAGACTGATTTTCTTCAAAAACGACCAAAAATGACACTTCTTTATAAGTCAATTTATCGACATTAATACTTTTCCCTGCTAACTCTTCAAGAATATGATCAACCTCATGTTTTTCTTGGGAAATTGGGTCTCCCAAAATTTCAATAACCCTTGCGAATGAGTCCCCCAGATTAATTTCTTTGTATGGGAAAGAATACTGTTCAATATTTCGAGAGTTTATTAAAAATTTCGCTCCTGCGGAAACAACAATCATCAGTACTAAAATATAAACTATTCTCTTAACTGTAATTACTGACATATTCTACCTTTTTGGGGTTTTCCCTTGATTAAGTAATATCTGATTTTGTTTATAATCTTTTTGATTTTCTAAAATTTTACTACTCCTTTTATTTCTTTCTTTTTTTTCATCGACTGTTTTGTGGTCAAAGTGATGTTGTTCTTTGGCATGGTAATGTTGATTAAATCCATGTTTTGCAAATGTCTCAACAACTTTCTTTTTTTCCGTGGGTGTTAATTTTTTATAATTAATATCAATTGATAAAGCAGCTTCATGAGTACTTGATCCAGCAGGAGCAGCAAGATTTCCATACTTTTCTCTGAGAGCCTCTTGTTCGGAAGCTGTTCTAAAAGACTTATTTACCTCAATTGTTATACCTTGAGAGTTGAGTTCTTTAATCGCCTTTTCATAATTCTTTACTGCTGTGTGATCAATTAAAATTGGCCTATTTGGATGAAGGTTTGTTTTTACACCAACGTTTGAGGGCACCAAATACGGGTCATAATTATCTACTAGACTTGCATTCAAATTTCACTCAACAATAACAGGGCTATTTTTATAAGTTTGAT
>JABSQL010000397.1 GCA_013215865.1 Candidatus Margulisiibacteriota bacterium | reverse complement strand
TCCTGACGGTTCATTCGGGATTGATTCAAAAACATTTTAGTAATAAAGAGAAGATTGAGATATTAAAAGGCCGGCTAAGGGATGCTGATCTAACCGAAGCTAGCCGCAAACAATATCATAAAGATATCGCAAGTCTTGAAAGAGAAATGTCGGTTCTCAAGAAACAGTTGATGCTATTAATGGGGCCGAGTTTTATTCAGAATCTCGTTATATTACCTGATGTACCGCGTACTATTGATGGCGTATTAGAAAAATTAATAGATGACTTTAGGCATGCAGAAAATATGGACAATTTTTCTGTTTCTGATGGAATAACCCAGAGGTACAATGCGGTTAAAAAATGGGTTGATACTGTAAGGCCTGATCCGGGTGAACCCTCACAAGTAGCACTTGAGAGAAAAGCTGATGATAGTGATTCTCAGAGCTCTGAATTGAGTAAACCCGGTAGGCGTTCTTCTATAGATCCCTTAAGGCCTACTAAACTCTCTCATCCCAGTACTACAGGGGTTGATGAAGGGGAGATGTTTAGTGATGATGAGAAAGCTGCAATTGTCACCCCAAGAGAGGTCACCCGTATGGAGGCAAAAGCTGCCCATGAGCATCCTGAGGATTGGGGTATCCCTATCAGGAATGGAGCACGAATTGGAGCAAGAGATCGTATTGTGGGGGCCCTTGGACCACGTATGAGACCACGCATGAGACCACGACGATTAAGGGAGGATTTGGCTTCTGATGCTGGCATATCAGAACAAGAGGCACATAAGATTGCTGTTTTGGTAGAAGAAAGGCAAGGAGAGTTTGACGTTGTTGCTAATGCGTTACGGTCTGTATTACCCGAACGGTCTGGAGACAGAATTCTACAAAATATTCTTGATGCTAGAAGCTATGAAACCGTAAATAATACGGGTGAAAATGTGACAGAAATAGACGCCGTGGGTGTTTATGACGACTTACAGGCATTGGTTGGCATAGGACGCGGAAAAGCCGCAAGGGTTTTATCCGGATTTGAAAATCGGTGGCGTACCCGATATAAAAAATTTGGTAGGGGTGAAACTGCTATAGATCCTAGGATGGAAGCCGTCATGGCTAAATGGATAGAGTCTGGACGGGGAGAACCGATGGACGATGATAATATGGTTGTCAAAGTGGGCCAAATGTTTGATGATGCCTTTGGTCAAATGCCCAACGATCACCGGCCGGAGAATCAGCCCAAGTGGAAGGAAACCGCGAGTAAATGGGGGGTCGTTGGTATCCCGTTACACGCAGGAAAGAGGCTATTTCATCTAGGGAGAACAACCCATAAGAAGGTGAGGGCCAAGCAAAGTGCTGCAGCGAACAATTTGTGGGTGAAGTCACTGGTTTCACCTGCTTCTAGTTCAGGATCTAGAAAAGTCCCTGTAAGTCATGCTGACCCCTCTGAGATGAAAGAAGATGCTCCTGCTGCAGTAGAAGAAGATGCAGTTGTAATGATCGATGCAAACCCTGTTTCAACAGCCCCAAGGCAAATGCAAACCCCTTCAAGAAACTTTCTCTTGTTCATGGCCGTGGCAAAAATGAGATATCCTAAAAAAGCCGTAGATGTTATGGAACCAGGAGAGAAGGACAGTTTGGTAACATATCTTAAGAGTTCAGATTTTGAACATGAACTAGAGTCATATAAATCAATACAAAAGGGGTCTGATACGCTTAAACGGGATTTGAGCAATGCCAGGATTCTTATTCATTTGTTAAAGATCTCGATAAATGACATTCAGGCCGACTTAGATATCAAGACAGACAGTCTAGATCCAAACCAAGAAGTAAAAATAATTGAATTGGCGGATTCACTGAAAGATATATTAATACTCAAAGATGACAAGGGGAATATTGATCCAGATGTTGTAGAGGCTGCTGTAACTCTTCTGAATATTGATGATCAGTTAACTCCAGAGGAAAAGGCAAAAGTCTTAATAAGATTGAAGGCTGAAAATGAAGCGGGTGCTAAAGCAATGTTGGCACATCAAGATCTTAAAGCAGAAATCAAAACAGCCTATACAGACATCATGGCGTGGGATGAATTCAAAAGTATTCTAGGGGCGGGAGATCTCCAAGCCAAAATAGATGCATTTAGCGCCATTGATAACCAATTTAAACCAAGGGTTTTGTTCTTGATTGGCGAACGAGATCTATCGCTGATGGTTGCGTTGTTAAAGCATAGTCCTGAAAATATGGCTTCATTTTTGGGGAACTTCAATCAGGATAACATTGACCGTTTGGTTTTATGGGCCCTTCAGGATAAGGACCTTCGAAATTTATTACATAATAGAATCAAAATTAATAAAGCACGTACAGATGATCTCAATGGGATGCTAGAATTAGCAGCTGTTCAAGGAATTACATCACTCTATATGCATGAACTTTCTGCTATTTCACCTCAGAAGTTTCATAAGTTGGTAATGGATCTGGGCGATATTGATGGAATAGCAAAGAATCGGACAAATCTTTTCATGGACCTTCATGATATTATGATGCCTTTGGTGTACTCGAAAATGAGCAGAAGTCCCAATACATGGGGCATAATGAGATCGCGAAGGGCGATATTGAAAATACGACGTAAAAACTATTTACAAATGGTTGCGGATATTTATTGCAATAAAATACAAGGTATTTTGGGTGCATTTCCAGAGGAATCTATTGCACAATTAGAGGCAGATGTCAGAGATAAAGCGGAGGTGCTTGAACAAAAAGAACAGGAATTCAACGACCTTCGGGATGCGCCAGAGCGAGCTGATGGAAAGGATGATAGGCAACCTCCTGTTAGCGCAGCCGAATTTGATGATTCTGATTCTGATACTGTAGCAACTAGATCCGGTTCTGTTATCGATCCTGCCCCAGTCGCTGAGTCAGAGGCCCCAGATGGTAAAACACCGGGTGAGCCAAAAACAAAACCCCCACTACAAGAAGCTGAAGAGGCAAAAACCAAAGCTTCTGGCGCCCTGGACGATGCTAAGGAAAAGTTGAGTACTGCAAAACGTAGCCATACTAATCTTGAATTCTATTGTGGTTTGATGCAGAAAATGTACTTCAAAAGTATCGAATTACCGGGCAACAAACATGGTGCCAATGCTGCATTCAAAATGGATCTTTTGTATCGTGTACACGATAAAACCCCCAAAGTCTTTTGGGCTGTATTTATGGAAATGGGTGACCGCCAGTGGTTGCGGACGCCTCATGATAGTTATGTGTTAAATGATCAACAAAAGGGTCTCTTGTTCAATCTTAGACATAAAGAATATCGAAGCCAAAATATAACCAAATTCAAAGGCTCTGCTGCTGTCTTCCTAAGGTCTATTAAAGCTGCTAATATTGCGAGAAAAAAGCGACTAAAAGGTACTGGCGGTGCTGTTGCTTCTGTACCAACCATGGGCCTAGATGCTGATAGCTCTCACCTACCAGGTTCAACAAGTCTTCACACTCCAGACATGCTACCTGATGATGAAAAAGAAGCTAAGAGGAGTGAACCAGATGCACCCCCAATACCATCAACGCAAGATGACAGTGCCGCGCCTCTTACTGAAGTAGTACCACCTTATGCTCAGGGTGTGATAGACAAAATACACAATGTGCTAGATGGAAAAACAGAAGATGGAAAAGCAGAAGATACAGATCGTGATTCTTTGAGACGCTCATGGAAATCGGCTGTTGAGGGTTTTGATGAGAACCCAGATTTTGAAAATTATTGTGATCAGCTTGTGGAAATTGTAGGTACTATGGAAAAAGTGGAAGACTTTGCTGAAAAAGCCAAGATAGATATATACTCACAAGAAGAACCTGGTACCAGTACAGGAGATACCAACTTCGCACTAGAAGGCTAAATCCAAACTCACCACAGATAATCAATACATCATTAACGGTATTCTATCCGTTATAGAAGGCAGCGGGATACGGGGGCAAAATTCCAAAGTCCCTATATGTGGAGGAGCCTTCACTGTGAGTACCGCTGTCAGACCATCAATTCCCCATGGGGTGGCTACCCCAAACCCTACGCCAAAAGCGGCTAGCCCGAGTTCAAATAACAATAAAGATACGGTGACAATCTCAGCCTCATCTACAGACTCACCATCTGTACATGTTTTTGTAGAGGCCTCTTATACGTATGGAAGTAAATGGGAGTCTGAATTCTATGCGTTCATGGGAAATGTAAATCCTGACAACATTGAAGAGAGTGCTTATTTTATTGAATACGATCAAAAAGGGTATGCCATTATTGATACCCAAGCGTTATTAGAAGATTTGTTTAACCTCATGCAATACGCCCAGATATTTATGTCTTATTTTGATGCCCTGTTGGTTATTGTGTCTGTATATGAAACCGCAGGGAATATCATATCCGAAAGTGATAGTAACAGCCCCAGCAGTGGATCAAAGTCCTATAAAGGCGTATCGGAAGGAATATCTTCTATAAATGAAGTTCTCAATTACCTGATGAATCTATTTATCTCTGCGATTCAAAACTATAATCTGGCGATTCTCAGTGAAAAAATGAATAACATTATTGATGAATATAACTCTTTGGGAGACAAATTTATTGATTACTTTTTTGCCAACGAAAGCACCATCCGAAGAGAAGAAAAATTGGCTCTAGAATCTTATTATTTCTATTACAATGTATTGGGCCGTCATAGAAGCGGCTTCCAAAGGGCACAGATTTATATTCAGAGACTGGGTTTTAACCTCAGTTTATTTCCAGACCTTGAAGATACATTTGATAAGATTAAAGATGAAAATGCAGACTTTTTCGAGATGGATGGTAGCGCGTGGACCTCTTGGTCTTGGGAGCTGGATAAAGAGGGGGAATATACCGGTCATTCAGGCTTAATACTCTCACAACATGTCAAGGGAGATGGCGAAGAAGAAAGTGGGTATGTTAGGCTCAATACTGAGATCATCATTGATGCGAATAAAGCCATGATTGATATGCAGAATATGAGGCGTCAATTTTTGCTCACTACGAGTGTTAGAGTCAAGGTATATGAAAGTGTTGCACAGCAGCTTTCAGGAAATATCAAAGTACATTCGAGTCAATTAATTGATAATCAGTTATCCCATTTAGAAGCCCAATATGGGGTTTTATCTACACAAATTCAATCGATTGCGTCCTATTCAAAAATGATGGTTCAGATGTGGAATGAAGCCAATAATCATCGGATTAGTTTCATAAAATTAAATGACACGTTCAAACGGATGCTTTCTTTTATGGAAAATGTTATTGGCTTAATGGCAGCCGGCGCAGCTGTGTATGGTTTTTTTATGGGCACATACCTTATAGCAGCAGTACTCATTGCTATAACAACCGTAATCAGTGCTGTAGAAGCCGGCTGGAATTATAAACTTGAACAGGATATTCAGCAGCTTCAAAAAGAAAATTTGACACTATCTGAGGATCAATTTTTGCGGATATTTTACGATATGAACCTAGAAGAACTCAATAATCAAAGCCAAGAAAATTTTGAAAAACCCTTTGCGGAACTGTCTGAAGAAGAAAAAGTTTTATTGAGAGAATTTATTCATACAGGAGAACAGAACCGTGTGAGTGAAGAGTGGTTTGGGGTTCCTTTTAATCAATTGAATCCTACCCAAAAAATTCTTGTCCAAGGAAATATTGCCCAGAAACAATTTGCAGCAGAAGTCTATCAATTAGATGTCATGCTCATTAACATTGGTGCCGGAAGAGTGGCGATGGATGCGGCGTACTATGCCCAAGTTAAAGATAAGATACGTATGGTCCAAGAAAGCATGCGTGTGGTGTTTCTGATCCTTAAAATTCAAGCAGATGTTATCAATACAGCCGCAGCAGTTATTGGTGGGAGCCCCTCATCAAATCTTCCAGGCACCGAACAGCTTCTTGAAGCACAGTTTCAATTTTTCAATTTTGGATTAGAGTATCTCCATTTTGATGTATCCCAATCGAAAGAGGCCATGAACTGGAATGCCCAAGTATCTGGCACAAGAATTCGGGCACTCTATAACGTGATTGTTTCCAATCTCATGCTACCCGTCACAGGGATGATGATGTACTTGTTTGGGGTTGAATCAGGCCTTGTGAATGTGTTTAGTAATTCCATTGTGGGTTTAGTGGATTATCATGCAAACCCGTATTCGGGGTCTCGGGTTAAAAATGATCCAAAATCCAGAGTTGAGGAAGATCGATATGATAAAAAACTCTATCTCAAAAGGCGACAGCAATTTTTAGACTCTGACTACAAAGGTCATGATCTCCATATTAAAATGATTAATAGCGCACAAACCGAGCGAGAAGTAGCGACATTTCTTTATTTCTCACCGCTTGTATCAACAGGTGATCACGTGACAAGAGGTTTTAAATGGATGATTGATTTAAGTAATGACAGAAATAGAGCCAAGGGAGTGGACCATCTGTTATTTACTGCTGCCAAAAAACGGCTAGAAAGAATCGCTATTCCCCATTTGATCGGGAGTGAGTATGGGGGCATCAAGGTAGGGGTGATGTATACAGAGATCATGGCCTCTGTTTACAGTACGGCTGCAAACCTCATTTCCGGCAGGCAACTATCAAACTATCAATCTGCCACACGATTTTACAGTGGTCTCATTAGCCGCATGAATCAATTTCATCAAGAAGAAATTGGCGCGATCAAAAATTTTGCTCAGGAAATAGCCACGGCGAATAATATTGCATTTCAAGCAAACAAAGAGCTTGAATCTATT
>JABSQL010000396.1 GCA_013215865.1 Candidatus Margulisiibacteriota bacterium | reverse complement strand
TATTAAAGTCTATATTGGCCACTTTTGCGACGGTATTAGTGGTATTTTTATCTGTGATGACCGCACTGGGCCTTGCGGGTTGGCTGGGGATTCAATTAACGGTTCCTTCATCGATCACACCCGTGATTATATTAACTCTTGCGATTGCAGATTCTATTCATATATTGATGACTTTTATTCAAAAGATGCAATCCGGAATGGAAAAGTTACCGGCTCTAAAAGAGAGTATGAGGCTAAATTTACAGCCTGTGTTTTTGACTAGTTTTACAACCATTATTGGATTTTTATGTCTCAATTTTAGTGATTCACCACCGATTCATGATTTAGGAAATATCACGGCCATGGGGGTCGTTGCTGCGTTTATATATTCAGTGTTGTTATTGCCTATATTTATTATCATCGTGCCGTTTCGTTTTAAGAAAAAAGATCTTAATAACACGACCTTGATGGATCGGCTATCTGCGTTTGTTATTCGACGCTACAAGCCGATTTTGATTGGAATGACAGTCTTCACAATACTGATGTTAAGCCTCATTCCTTCTATTAGAATTGATGATCAGTTTGTGGACTATTTTGATCATTCTATTCCTTTTAGAAGTGATACAGATTACATCACGGATCATCTCACCGGTATTTATCAAATTGAATACTCGCTAGATGCTGATTTTCCCGGGGGCATATCCGAGCCAGACTATTTAAATAAAGTGGAATCATTTGCGAATTGGTTTAGGGAGAAACCCGGAGTGATTCATGTCAGTTCATTCACTGATATCATGAAGCGGTTGAATCGCACAATGAATGGAGACGATGATACATTTTATAAGATACCATCTGTTCGAGAGTTAGCCGCACAGTATTTGTTACTGTACGAGTTATCTTTGCCCTTTGGGTTGGATTTGAATAATCAGATTAATATTGATAAATCTTCTACACGGTTTTCTGTGACAGTAGACAAGATACCCTCATCCGAATTGAAAGCGCTATCAGCCGAAGGAGAGGCTTGGTTGAGAGACAATGGTGGTGAAAACTTAGTGGCAGAAGGCTCGAGTCCTGCCCTTATGTTTTCACATATATCAGTGCGAAATATTGAGGGGATGGTAAAGGGTACATTATTTGCCTTAGTACTTATTACGATATCAATGATGATTGCTTTAAAAAGTGTTCGGTATGGTTTAATTAGTTTGATTCCAAATGTTGTGCCCATTATTTTGGCATTTGGTTTATGGCGGATTGTGAATGGTCAGATTGGGTTCACAGTGTCTACTGTCGCGGCCACCACGATAGGGATTATAGTAGATGATAGTGTTCATTTTCTTTCAAAGTATTTAAGGGCCCAGCGTGAGCATCAGTTGGACGCAGAAGAGGCCGTGACTTTTTCCTTTAAAAATGTCGGTATAGCATTATTAGCGACAAGTGTCATACTCGTTTGCGGATTTGCGATATTATCTCAATCCTCATTTTATCCGAATCAAGCGATGGGCATATTGTCAGCCATAACGATTGCGATGGCATTGTTTGCAGATTTTCTGTTGTTACCGGCGGCACTCATTTATTTTGACAAGAAAAAGGAGACAAAATGAAACGATTATTAACTTGTTTAATGATGGGTGTGTTATTCGGAATAGGCGGTACTATATTGCATTGTGAAGAGTCTGTTGAAAAAGGGTTAAAAATCGCTCAAGAAATGGACCGTAGAGATAATGGGTTCAAAGATTTTAAAGTTGATATGGAAATGATTTTAAGAAACCGTCATGGACAGGAAAGCAAACGGGTGATTCGATTGAAAACCCTTGAAGTTCCCGGCGATGGCGATAAGTCCATGTCTATATTTGATGAACCAAGAGACGTTAAGGGAACGGCATTTTTATCTTACACCCATAAATCGGGTTCGGATGATCAGTGGTTATATTTACCTGCCTTACGGCGTGTGAAGAGAATCGCATCAGATAATAAATCAGGATCTTTTATGGGGAGCGAATTTGCATTTGAAGATATTGTGTCTCAAGAAGTTGAGAAGTATACGTATCGGCATATCCGAGATGATAACGTGGGTGGGAAATTAGTATTTGTACAAGAGCGGTATCCAGTTGATAAAAGTTCCGGGTATAGCAAGCAAATTGTATTCATTGACGGTGAGGAGTATATTCCTTTAAAGATTGACTTTTATGATCGAAAAGGTGATTTATTAAAGACGCTTGAATTCAAAGGGTATCAACAATACAGCAAGAAATTTTGGCGAGCAAATGAAATGGATATGACCAATCATCAATCGGGGAAGAGCACCACTTTAGTGTGGCGAAACTATCAGTTCAACCAAGGTCTCAGTGCCCGAGACTTTGACTACAATGCATTAAAGCGTGCGAAATAAGCTTTTTCCTTTTTTTACATTCATTATTGGATTACTTGTTCTGGTAAATTCCCAATCTCTGTGGGGAGATTTCACTGGCAGTATTTCTACAGAGTATCGTTTATATCCTCAGGAGGGGCTGTTCGCAGGCCAGTCACAGCATAATATATCGGGGGTATTTGAGGGAGAGTACTATACAACCTGGGATGATTCCAGGCAGATTCTAACCGTAAAGCCTTTTATTCGGTGGGACCAGAGCGATGATCATCGAACCCATATGGATATTCGTGAGCTAAGTTGGATAATGGTACGGGGTGATCTTGAATGGAGGGTGGGTTTAAGAAAAGTCTTTTGGGGGGTGTTAGAAACAAATCATTTAGTCGACACTATCAATCAGACAGATTTTGTCGAAAATATTGATGGTGAGCAGAAATTGGGACAACCGATGGTCAATATGTCTTGGAGCCAGCCTTGGGGTTTGATGGATATTTATGTACTGCCTTGGTTTCGGGAGCGGACATTTCCCGGGAGCGGGGGCCGGTTTGGGTTTCCATTTACATTGGGTCCTGCGGCATATGAGTCTGGCAATGGAGAACGCCATGTAGATTGGGCGCTAAGGTGGTTTCACATTATAGGTCGGTGGGATATTGGGGTGTCATATTTTAAAGGAACCAGCCGAGACCCCATACTTACTTTGGGCTTTCCAATGTATGTTCTAATGGAGCAGTTTAGTACGGATATTCAATTAACACTGGATAGCTGGTTATGGAAGGTGGAAGCGTTGACCAGAAATCAGCAGGGTGTGGGATATACTGCAGGGGGGTTGGGTTTTGAATATACGTTTTATGGTGTATATGAGACACCCATAGATGTGGGTCTGTTGGGAGAGTATCACTTTGATGAGCGGGGATTGAAAGGAACCACACCATTTCAAAATGATATGTTTACAGGCGCAAGAATCGTGATGAATGATGTATTTGGGACGGAGTTTTTGGGAGGGGTATTTATGGATTTGGATACAACCTCTGCTTTATACAGATTTGAGGGAAGCCGGCGGTTTGGTAGCCGGGTAAAAGGCTATTTGAATGTGAATATATTTCAGCGCATTTCTTCAGAAGATCTGTTATTTTTTAACCGACGAGATAGTTATTTGGAGTGGGGTGTTACCTATTTTATTTAGGAGAATGGCAGTGTTTATTTTCAAGTTGAATAACCTAAAATTTTCTAAGTGAAAATATGAGTAAATTAATCAGATTGAGCGATAGATATTGATTTGAAGTGCCAGTATGGGTTACAATATGTTGAGTAAAATTTAAGTATTAAAAAATTGAATTGGGAGGAATCATTATGAATGGTTCGAATGTGAACCGTGTAGCTAGGGGAACGCTTCCTCCAGGTTTTGGAATTAGTGAAAGATCACGATTTGGGGGTAGGGGAGGGCCCGGTAGAAGCGCTTCAGCGCGATTGCAAGAAGTGCATCCTCTTTCAGATGAAGCAAAACACGCCCCCAAGTTAGATGCTTATAATAGGGTTCAACCTGTAGCAGCTCAGCCGCTACAGCAAGCAATTGGTGAGCAAAAAGAAGATTCTCTAGTGAAAATCAATGCCTTAATACAAAAAAAGCAGGATAGCTTCGATGATGGGATTGGAGGCGAGAATATCCATGACGCAATTAACATCCAAAGCAAGTGGTATTTTGGAACCGTAATGACTGGGATTAAGGTAATCAAGCAGATAATGATCAGGGTATCAACCAGAGGGTTTGTTGGTGATGACGCAAATTTTAGTATCATCGCATTGTTTCAACCGCACGTTTCTTTCGAAAGTGTAAACCCCATTAGGCTGACTTTGAGGCGGCAAATAATGCAGGGAAGAGCAAGAACTTGGGTAACGCGTAGCTGGGGGCAGCAAAGTTTTCGAGTGGATAATAATTTTGACTCTCTAGGAAAGTGGCTTATAGAATGGAGATTTAGTTTAAATGCGGTGGAGGTGCCGCAAGACTTTTTCGATTTAAATCTAACAGTTCCTAATGACAATAGACTCCCTCATGGTGCTAGGTACACCTTGGTCATTCCCATTAACGGTTTTGATGAAGTTTTTGATCATATTTTAGTGGTTCCTGATACAATACAACCGGTGTTGCCTCATATAAAACCCAAAATACATGATCTCAGCGTTCCCTTTGTTCCAAGAATATTTCAACAATGTAAGAAATGCTCTGATGTATTCGATACCGCTAAAAAAGCAATGAATCATTTGTCAGACGTTCACGTTAAGAATGATGAAATGACAGAAAAAGATCTTTGGATGCGGCCTATGTTACATTATTTTGCGCAAGTTAGCTCTGGAGTTAACCCAAGAACACATAAAACCCGAGAGTGCCCCAATCATTATAATACTTCAGACGGTCCCTATGCGTGTGAATCATTTTTTCCGGATTGTGACTTTAAACCAAACCTAGCCGAAGATGGTTCACCTTGGAAGCAGATGCTGGAGCATTTAAAAGCA
The DNA here is from genome assembly GCA_013215865.1 of Candidatus Margulisiibacteriota bacterium. Classification (GTDB taxonomy): domain Bacteria; phylum Margulisbacteria; class Marinamargulisbacteria; order DT-59; family DT-59; genus DT-59. Next base: position 8,884 of record JABSQL010000396.1, on the reverse strand, counting down.
ACACATAGAGATGAGGTTGGGGTAAACTGTGAAACTTGTGGTCACTGGGAACTCACGTATAAAGATATGAAAACACACGCAAAGTCAACCAAGCATTATATTCTTGAAGGCAGACAGGCAATTGCAAAGCATCAGTTTTTAGAGAGAAATGATTATAGAGCGCCATTTCTGTGTAATTGTGATGCAAGGACAAGTCAAAACTGGCATATTGAGACGCGTACTCGATATGTATTATCTCAGCCTAAACTTGAGAAAGCGGAGCGTAAAGCTAAACCAAGAAAGCGAAATAGAATTAAAAAGTCTCACACCTTCCCAATGTGGCAAGCGTATCCTCAACCAGTGCCTGTATGGCAAAATCATCCTCCTAACAATAAATGGGGTAGTTCTCAATCAAGGGGAACGAGTTATCAACACCAATCACAGTACCAATCACAGTACCAATCTGGCTATGATAATCAAAATTCATACGGATCTCACTCGAACCCCCTCGACTATTATCAACATACACAAGTATCACAGCAGCAAGTATACGGAATGAGTTATAATAATGAATTAGCACGTCGCCCATATTGTTCTTCAAATGTAAACGACAAAGTGCTCCCGACACCTTCTCGGGCTTCCTTCGCCGAAGTTGCCAATGAGGTACCCGATGCCGTTAAGCCTGGGGCTGTTGATGGAAATAATGAGGTAGATATTGATAAAGAAATATTTTCGCAACCCCCCTCACGGGTACCTTCGCCAATAAATTCAACTACCTCAAACTTTAGCTTTAAAGCTAGCGCTAATGAATTTGTACCTGGTAGCTCTTCTGAATTGGATAATACAGAATATGAGGAGAGTGAAGACAGTCGCACAAAGTCTGGCTCTTGAACTGAACGATCATCAAAGATTCCTGGGGCTTCTGACTCTGATAGCTTCTTTTCTTCTGTGGATGTAACGATTGCTTGAATGACCTTCCTTTATCGTTGGTACGCGTTGGTAAAGGATGTTAGACACTTGTTGTCGGGAGTAATAAGAGTTTTATCTCGGAATATAGCTATTATAGAATAGATTTATATTTGTGTTTAATTATATTAATATATGGGGATATATATGGTATAATTATGGCATGAATTTTGAATGGGATAGTAAAAAGGATGGAATAAATGTGGAGAAGCATGGCGTTCAATTCGAAGAAGCAAAGCACGCTTTTTATGACAAGAAACGGATTATTGCTGAAGATATTAAACATGTCACCAACAAAGAGAAGCGATATTTTTGCTTCGGTAAGGTAAATGATCGTATAATGACTGTAAGGTTTACAATTAGGGGAAGAAAAATTCGAATCTTTGGCGCGGGATACTGGCGGGAAGGAGCAAAAAAATATGAAAAATAAAAACTATAAAAAAGCCCCTAAAAATATTTCATCTGCTATTGAAGCGTCTAAGATCATAGAAGATTTTCTGCCGAGTCCAGACAAACTTATCGATAAAGAAGAAACAATCAAAACCACAATAGATCTCAGTAAAAAGAGTGTGTTCTTTTTTAAGAAAGCTGCAAAGAAAAATCATACATCTTATCAAAAAATGGTCCGAAAAGTGGTTGACCTATACGTCAATCATTACGATAAATAAGTATTTATTCATTGGTACGCCTTGATAGAGGATAAATGTTAAACATTATTCTTGTTTATCAAATTTATAACAAGCTTCTTAAAGATATCTTCGTCTTCTGTCTTACTATTTGCAATCATAAGGCATATTGCAACAACGGCATTATTTGCAATTCGTTTTGATCCAGAAACCAGGTGAACACGAAAGCACCAATTCGCTTATTTCCATCTACAAAGGAATGATTCTTAATAACGGAATAAAGAAGTTGAGCTGCCTTTTGTTCAACACTTGGGTATAACTCTTTCCCGTCAAATGTTTGGTAAATGTTATTGATGGAGCCAGGAAAGGAATGGTCTTTTTCCTTCCCAAAAAGACTGACATCTTCACCATCTTTTTTAAATTTCTTTTTTAGCTCCTTAATCGCAGATTCTGCGGTTTCATGTGTGATTTTAACGTTTTAATAACATCTAGGTTGTAATGATCTATATTTCTTGAGACAGTTCTATTTCCTTCCTTTATCGTTGGTATGCCTTAGTAGATGATGTTAGAACGTGTTATGGTTATAAAACTGAAAATTTATTATCCCAAGTTATTGTTAATAGTATTATCAGGTTTTGATTTTGGAGTTTCCAAACTATTGATAGAGGCTACCTCATATCCTGGGTATTGACCTGATACAATGTCCTGAACAAATATATCTCTGGACATAATTATTCCCCTAACAAGATCAAAAAAGATTTCATTTCTTCCCGTATCAGACTCTTTAAGAACTACAACTGGTTTCTTGGGATCAATATCATATGTGGAAGAACCCACATATTTTCTACCTACAGAATTATTCCCTCTAATTTCTTGTATTTGGCCTAACACATCTGCAATGATCTCAATTATATATTCATGTACAAACACACCACTCGTATAAGCATGCCTAAATGCATCAACATCGTTATCATAGAATTCTTCAGGAGAAACATCAAATTCGCCAGAAGCTTTTTTGGGTAATTCTCGAATATTTTTATCAAAATATTCATAAGCTTCAGAACGGGACTCTTCTTTTACTTTAAATACGTTCAGATTCATGTCACAATACCATCCGTTTTATAGACTAGCGTAAATATTGCATATACATTCATTAAAATACCGATACATCCAATTGGCCAATATTGACCATACATAAATCCTGTATACAAGAAAATACTGGGGACCAAGCCAACAACAATTGCAGTTAGGCAATATGTAATGGTTAATGAGTTATTTATTGTATCAGGCTTGAAAATATAAAACATACCCATCCAAGTATAAATTAAATAAGCAGTTCCAAATAAAGAAGCCATTGTGGTTATAGAAGGGATTCTTTTTATATTCATGGAATACATTGCGTCTTGATTGTACCGTTTTTTTGATCAAAAATATACTTGGTACGCCTTGGTAGATGATGTTAGAACGTGTTATGGGGGAAAGAGAAGTTATGCTAGCTGTATTTTATCCATTTCTCGTTTAAGCACTGGAATCTTGTTCTGAATGATATCCCAAATAATATCATAATCAACGCCTATGTAATCATGGATGAGCTTGTCTCTTGTACCAGCAATTAATTTCCATTCTATACCAGGATATTCTAGTTTAAGTTCAGGAGATATCTTCTTGGTAGCTTCCCCAATAATTTCTAAGCTTCTCACAAACGCACGTTGCAAAACTTCATCATCACTAAACCTATCAGCTTTCAAGTCTTTACTTTGAATCAATAAAAACTCGATTTCATCAAGAATATGTTGAATATATTCCTTATTTGAAATCAACGAACTCAACCTCATCCATAATATGGGATTTTAGATAGGGACTTATTGCTTTAGGTGTCACTAGCTCCACCCTTTTGTGAAAGGAGTCCTCCAAAAAGAATGAAAGATTCATAAAGTTATCAAAACTTTTACAGCCAGGTTTGAACTCAACCAGGATATCAATATCACTATTTTCAGATTCTTCATGACGAGCATAAGACCCAAATAAACCCAGTCTTTTAACACCAAAGTACTTAATTTTTTCTTTAGAGTTAGAGAAGAACTGAAAAATTGTCTCTTTGCTTAGTTTCATCATACGTTCAATTATAGCCTATCGCTAGGGGATAGTTAATATGTCAGGTCATCAGATTATCATTGGTACGCGCTGGTAAGACTTGAACTTACGACCTACGGATTAGAAATCCGTTGCTCTATCCAGCTACAGGCGCATGTAAAGAAGGTAGTCAACTGAAAATGAAGTCTGGTGATGGGAAATATTATTTAACAGATGTTGCCAATACAGGTGTTGTAGCTGGATGTTACAACCACCTTCATAATAGTATGCCTTTACCCAGATACACAGAATTTTTCAAATTTCTCCTTACAATTTCCATTATGGTAACTCTTTAATTTTTCAAATTTAGTAGTAATTATTTCCTCTTTGCTTTTTAGACCTTTTTCAATAAGCACTTTGTGTTTTTTGAACACATCGGAGTCTGTGTCTTTTTGAAAATCAGGAGCTGTTTTTATGTATTCAAGATAATCAATCTGGTAGTAATCATTTTCTGGGAGTTTAATTAAAGAATTAATACCTTCTATTTTGTCATTTAAGTTTTTATCAAGAATTATTCTCGCATAATCCGCTTCACTTGATTCTAGACTATGAGCATTTATGACTGCTTCCCCAATACAGATATCATGACTTTCATTTATGTAGTATTTTCCATAGGAAATTCCGCCACGAATTAAAAAATCATTTAAGATACCAAATATGTATATTTCACATATATCTTTGATTTCATTTTGAAAATATTCTTTGAAACACAAAGAATTCTTTTTTTTAATTCGAATATAACAGTCATTAAAAAAAGCGATATCATGGGAAGATTCTTTCTCTTCAGAAATAACCTGATAATTTTTTTTTTGAGTTCCTAATGTTATAACGCCGTGTCTTGCAGAGTCCTTGAGATCATTGAGAATTTTTAGTAGCTCTTGTGGTGATTCAGAATCTTTTATTCTATCTGAGAAGCCAATGATATCTAGGAAAGTAACAATTCCAGTTTCATATTGTTCATCCATGTAGTCATTATAGAGAATTTTTTTCTCTCTATCAAAAAATGTTAATTCTCGCCGATAGAAAAAGGGCTTGATAGTACGAACTAATATGGTACTATAGTGGGGCAGTCCTATTGTTGGATGTTACCACCTACAATTTAGATTTAAAATGTGAGGTGGTGGGTAATGTCAGAATAGAATTTAATGTTGACTTTGATATTGAAGAAATATTGAAGTTAATCGTGTTAATTCTAGTGGTCTTGTCATTATTCGTTAGACAGTAATAGCCAAGACCACTGAAACGGTTGTGACTCTAGACTGCGTGAGTTACAACCACCTTCATAATAGTATACCTTTACCCAGAAAATTTCAAATTTAAACGTGAGGAAGTGAAATAGTTGGTACCGAGGGCCGGACTTGAACCGGCACGACCGGATTAGGGTCAACGGATTTTAAGTCCGTCGTGTCTACCAAATTTCACCACCTCGGCTAAAAAGCGGAATTCATTATGAATTGATATTGGGTTTTTGGCAATCAGTTTATAGATTCACTCAACGATTCTAAGCGTACTTGATATCTAAATTGGGCTTCTTGATATAAATGGGACAAAATGACCTTCAAACCGCCTGCTATGGGTATGGCAACCACCATCCCCCAAATCCCGCCATATGTTCCACCCAAAAGGATGGCAAAAAGGATGAACAAGGGATGAAGGTTCATACTACTGGAAAAAATGATGGGTTTAAGAAAAATATTGTCGATGACTTGAGCAAGCCCAAAAACAATTGCAACATATATGATGAAATTAACACTTTTTAATTTTAGGTAATATACAATCACTGCGATAAGAAGACTGATTAACGGGCCAATATACGGTATCACGTTGCACACACCTGCAAATACAGCCATCAACACAGAGTAATCAGCGCTGACTAAGAAAAGGCCTAAAAATGTAAAAATGCCTACAGCCAGGGTTTCAAGAAGAAGTCCGCGTAAATAATACCCTATCTGGTGGTCGATACGGTGCAAGAAATTAAGGGTCATCTCAAAGTACCGATTGGGAATAAACTCAACAATGGCTTTCTTAAAATGACTTCCTTGAAGAAGAAAGAAAAACAAGATAATCGGAACGACCAATAGGTAGGAAAATAGAGAAAATAACCCTTTTAAAAAATTGGTGAGTGCTGTGGTTCTTTCAATCAAGGTTTTTTGTATGTATATCTGAATATTTTCAAGCAAGTCTAACCGAGATGAAATGGGAATTTCTTGCTCTATCTTTTGGACCCAATTTAAAAACAAGGATTTCAAATTCAATACGTAAGTAGGAATGTCTTTAGATAACTCAGCAGCTTGTCTTGTGAACGCGGGTACCAAGTACAGGAGGCTGAGTGTCACAATCGTGGTGAATATAATATACAAAATGCTGATGGCAAGCACACGGTTTTTAAAGAAAAACTCCATCCGGTCTACAGCCGGCAAAAAGATGTACGCAAAAAACAAAGAGATAACAATATAAATAATCAGCTCAGTTAATAGATGGACGATAAATGCAAGCATCAGAAAGCCACATGCCCACAAGAAAAGTTTTTGCATGGGAGAAAAAATGGCGGGTGGTGTAGCAGGTGTCATTTAACTAACTTTGCAAGTTCCCGAAGTCGACTACTCATAATAGTCGATATACGAAAGAGAATGTTAGAAGAAAGACGGGGGTCTCTTGCAATGAGATTGAGGAGATCCCCTCTGAAAAAAACCAATAGTTCGGATGGTTCATCTGCGATGGCGGTAATGAGTCTCGGTTCTTCATCTATCAGTGCTACTTCTCCAAAAAAATCTCCAGGAATTAAGAATGTCTCGTCTTTATTCATCAGATGCGTTTTAGAATAGATTCTAATTTTTCCGGATTTAACAATATAGAGCCCTGCGCCCGGTTCTTTTTCTTCGAAAACCACTTCATTCTTGTGATATTTTCGTAAGTGCAAAATTTTGCACACTTTCATAAGCTCAAGGTAAGTCAGCTGAGAAAATATAGGAATTTGCTTTAACAAGGGAATCTCAGGATTCTTTGTCTGTCGAAATATATTCCCCCAAACTTTTTCTATTATTTCCATAACTTAAACCTACTTCAAAATAGAAGCCTTGTAAAGAAATGAAATCACAGGGAATACCCATTGATATTGAGGGAAAGATGTGTTACTATGCTCCGTTGATTTACTAATAAGACTATAAATTGGTCTGAGGGTGAACGCCCTTTCCAAAAGTAAAAATATTTTTAAAAGGAGGTTAACTTATGAAATTTAAACCACTTGGAGATCGTGTCATTATAGAGCCTGAATCAGCAGAAAAAACTACGGAGTCAGGAATCGTTTTGCCAGAGTCGGCTCAAGAAAAGCCCCAAACGGGTAAAGTTGTTTCAATAGGAACGGGTCGCGTAACTGAAGACGGAAAAAATGTCCCGATTTCAGTTAAGGAAGGCGATGTGGTCATTTATGCAAAGTATGGCGGCACAGAAATTAAGATGGAAAACAAAGATTATGTATTTCTTAAATCGGATGATATTTTAGCAGTTCAATCATAAAATCTATAAATAAGGAGGTCTGAAATGAGTCCAAAGCAATTAAAGTTTACTGAAGAAGCATGGCGCGCGCTGGATAAAGGTGTAGCAACGGTCGCTGATGCAGTTAAAATTACATTAGGTCCAAAGGGACGTAATGTTGTATTAGAAAAGAAGTGGGGGTCCCCTACCATCACAAATGATGGGGTAACCATTGCAAAAGAGATCGAATTGGAAGATCCATTTGAAAATATGGGCGCGCAGCTTCTTAAAGAAGTCGCATCCAAAACAAATGATGTTGCCGGAGACGGAACCACAACAGCCACTATTCTAGGACAAGCAATCTTCAAAGAGGGTCTTAAAAATGTTGTTGCGGGTGCAAATCCTATGGAATTGAAAAAAGGGATTGATAAAGCCATCAAACAGGTTGTAGACGCGCTGCAAAAGCAAAGTAAAGCGGTGGATACAAAAGAAGCGATATCACAAGTTGCATGTATCTCTGCAAACAATGATGAAGAGATCGGTGAGTTGATTGCAGAAGCCATGAATAAAGTGGGGAATGATGGTGTGATTACAGTTGAAGAGTCCAAAGGAATCGAGACTGAATTGGTCGTTGTAGAAGGCATGCAATTCGATAAAGGATATGCGTCACCTTATATGATAACAGACAAGGAACGTATGGAAGCGTCTTTGGAAGATCCTTATATTTTGGTTACAGACAAAAAGATTACTGCTGTGAAGGATATCTTACCTATTCTTGAAAAGGTTGTACAAGCAGGAAAACCGCTTGTTATTATTTCTGAAGATCTTGAAGGTGAGGCTCTTGCGACAATCGTAGTCAATAAATTGCGTGGCACGTTTAACTGTTTGGCAGTTAAAGCGCCTGGCTTTGGAGATCGTCGTAAAGCAATGTTAGAGGATATAGCCATTCTAACAGGTGCAGAAGTGATCACTGAAGAAAAAGGGTTAAGTCTTGAAACAGCAGAGCTCACTCAACTTGGATCAGCCACAAAAGTAAAGGCCGAAAAAGAAAACACCACAATTGTTGAAGGAAAAGGTGATCCAAAAAAAATCGAAGCACGTGTGAATGAAATTAAAAGAGAAGCTGATCAGTCAGAATCCACATATGACCAAGAAAAATTACAAGAACGTCTTGCGAAGCTATCAGGCGGCGTAGCTGTTATTACAGTGGGTGCAGCAACAGAAACAGAACTTAAAGAAAAGAAGCATCGTGTTGAAGATGCACTTTCTGCAACGAGAGCTGCGGTAGATGAAGGAATCGTACCCGGTGGCGGAACCGCTTTGCTCAAGCGAATTCCAGATCTAGAAAAGGCCATCGAATTAGAATCTGGTGACATTAAAGTGGGCATGTCTATCATCAAGCGTGTCCTTGAAATACCACTTCGCCAAATCGCTGAAAATTGTGGAGAAGAAGCGTCAGTGGTTGTAGAAAAAGTGAAAAATGAAAAAAATGGATTGGGATTTAATGCCAGAACATCGAAATATGAAGATATGATTGGTGCTGGAATTGTTGATCCTACAAAAGTAACACGGTCTGCGTTACAAAATGCAGGGTCTATCTCCAATATGCTCCTGACAGCAGGTGCATTAATTGCAGATATTCCTGAACCTAAGTCAGCGGCTCCAGCTGCTGGTGGTGCTCCTGATATGGGTGGCATGGGTGGCAT
>JABSQL010000395.1 GCA_013215865.1 Candidatus Margulisiibacteriota bacterium | reverse complement strand
TGGGAGATGAGCTAAGTCATTATGTGGATTATAAGGTAGGGCGGAAATATGATGACAGGAGACAGGAAATTTCGACTGAATATGGGAATGATGCAGGGAGTCAAACGGGAGAGAATGTGGGGGATGAGAAAGTTGATAGCATTGTGTTTTTAGAAAAAGTCCAAAAGCTAGATTTTTCAGAAACTAATTGGGAAGTAGCGAATACGAAGGGGATGGAGGAGAGGATAGATTGGAAGGGTATGGTTGTTCAAAATCCTAAGGTTCGATCAAATTTAGAAGCATTGAATGCAAATATTATTGATCAAACAGGGAAGAAGGATGAAGATTTTGTGATCGAAGTCACTGGAGGGGATAGGTATAGAGATTCTAAAAATTTGAATATTATAAGATCAAAATCTGATAATAAACCTATTCCTAACTCAGCTCAAAATAGTCAGCACTTAGTAGAAAATAAATCTAGTGCTGTAGATGTTAAATATACAGGGATTAAAAAGAAGGAGTTTTTAAAAGCAAAAAGTAAAACAAGGTTTACTGGTTTTTACAAGGATGATTATGAGGATAAACATTCACATTTATCTCTCCCCAGAAAAAACATCTTAGTAGAGAATAAATAGTGGAAATAAGAAGGAAATACGTTTGTATATCGTTTTTCTTTATTGTCATTCTTGTTTTGTCGTATTTTGTGAGTATACAATCAGACACAAATATAATATATAAGAAGTTATCATCAAGTAGAGAGGTTGGTATTCCATCTGACTTTGTATATTTAAATACAGGGCCAAGAAGACCTATAGAATTAAAAAACAATAAGCCTATAAATTTAGAACAGTATATTGAAACATCGTATAGAGTAGGATTTATATTAAGTGAAATATACTACAGTCTTTCCATAGAAGAAATAAACTGGGGAAATGAAGAGAGAGACCCAGAGGTTGAAATGACATATTTTATTAACGTTTATAAACTATGGTCCGAAGAATTTGGAAATAAAGAGAAAGGTGAGGCTATTGTTAATATCAAATTTATAAAATGGGAAAACTGGAATACATTTATTTTGAAGATACATGGTGATAATTTTCGATTCCAAATACGGGAAACAACAAACACTAACGAACATGATTTAGTGATTAGTCAGGATAATTAAAATAAAAACATTGGGATTGCTAAAATACAATAGATAAGATACTCTAATAGAAAAACAGGAGTGTATTATGAATTGCCCAAAATGTATTTCAGAAGATTATGTAAAGAATGGAATCAAGTACAACAAGCAACGATATAGGTGTAAAAAATGTGGATGTAATTTTACACAAAGCCATAAACATGGCGCGTCACTAGAAATAAAACTGCAGGCACTAAAATTATACTTAGAAGGGATGGGATTTAGGGCTATCGGACGCATTCTAAATGTGAGTAATGTGACTGTATTATATTGGATACGAACATTAGGAAAGTCTATCAAAGCCCATGTTCAAACTCAAATGCCAGATGATATTCGACATGTTGATGTTATTGAAATGGATGAAATGTGGCATTTTACCATGAAAAAAAACGAAAACTCTGGGTCTGGATCGCAATCGACAGGTATTCGCAAAAAGTCCTTGGGTTCTCAGTTGGCAGTCGTGGTAAAAAAGCCTGCAAAGCTCTCATTAAGCAAATCAGCAAATACTCAGTAGACCATTACGCCACTGATGAGTGGAAAATTTATAAAATTCTTCCCAAAGAAAAACATATTACAGGTAAAAAGCACACTACAAACATCGAAAGTTTAAATGCCAATGTTCGGCATTATCTAGCTCGTTTTAGAAGACAAACTCGATGCTATTCAAAATGCCCCATGATGGTCGAGCTTTCTTTGTTTCTATTATTTTACAAAGACTTGTTTAGTAAATTGATATCTATTGTAAATTAGCAATCCCAAAAAAGACAAATTCATATCAAGTCCAACTTGTTTCAAATGCAGTACATTTGGGGATTCATTTATCATGTACGAAGCTAAAAAGAATGACTTTGTTTATTCCACAGACAACTCGTTTCATTTTCTAATGGATATATTCAATAAAAATGGGGCCGTTTTAAAAGGCACAGCCAGCTTAACACCTTTAATGAAAGTATCTAGAGAAACGTGAATAAAACTTAAGCAACTGTCAACTGAACCCATTCATGAAAGAACTGTTTTAATACTGTAATTTTATCTAATTTCCCCTGCCACAACAAATCCATATGGTTATCTCAATATTACCCTCCCATTTCTTCTCTAAAGAGCTGGAATCATAGATATTGAAATGATCCCTTCAACGGATCTAACTGATACCGTGATAGTTAACTCTCTTTGTTTAGCCTCATAATCCATCTCAAACTTCAAAAGTTCAATCACTCCAGTCACCGAAAGAATCTCAGTTTTGAAGATGGCAGAAATTGCACTGACCTGGTTACCCTTTTTGAGGAAATCCTGGAAATATGGAATCCCTCTTGAACGGTCCAAGAACCACTCACCTCTAAATAATTGAAGTCTTTGAATAATGCGCTGCTTCGTTTCTTGAATACCCTCTACAAGTACCAAATCATTGTTTTTAAAGACAACCTCATTATTCGAATCCAACAAAATATCCATTATATAATTCTCCCTGGACCAGTTGGTGTGATGATTTCGGCATTGTCGCGGATATGGTTAACAATTGCTTCTCCTGCAACACTATTTAACCGCTGTTTTTGATCTAATGTCATGGGATGTCCTGTTGG
>JABSQL010000394.1 GCA_013215865.1 Candidatus Margulisiibacteriota bacterium | reverse complement strand
TTGGGGCAGCCTGACATATTCAGACGAAATTCGGGAATACTATCCATATCTAAATCGCTATTTCCCAATTTGTCACGAAGCTCCGTAGATAACCCTCTGGGCAAGCAAATACCCAATTTACAGGTCTGGGCCCCCGTGCAATTGACCATACTGCTTAAGAAATAGGCATGTTTTGCCATTGTTTTTTTCAAACTTGAAATAACCTGATAGGCATTGCCTATATACGCTTCTGGAATATTTCGCAGTTGGATATTTTGTCCCCGTTCACACCGAATGGTGTTAGCACCAAAATTTTGAAGAAAATCGCATAAGGTATCTGCATCTTCTCGCAATAAATCACCCAATTCCAAAGGCACCCGTATACTTAAGAGGCCCGGTTGCTTTTGAGATGTTACATACCGCTGTTTCCATGTCGTGAAATCAGAAGTATTCACTTCAATGGGCGCCAAGGTTGTGTCTGTTGCTTCATTTTTCAGTTCAGGTAAAACAAGATTGAGTGATTCATCACCTTTTATCTCATCGTAAAATATATGAAACAGTTTTTTGAATTCATCATCTCCAACTTTTTTCCATAGAAATTTGATACGGCTCGAAAACTTGCTTCTTCGGTTTCCATTTTGATCAAACATGGTTTTAATGGCTCGGGCAACATGATAGACCTGAGTATCCGGAATCCAGTCCAGAAGCGCATGACCCACCATAGGTTTTGCACCCATTCCGCCGGCACAATAGACCTCAAACCCTTTCTTGCCGTCTTTAACAGAGGCGACAAACCCCAAACATGTCGATTGGGTATAGGAGGTGTCCTTCCTGCTATTGGAAAATGCAATTTTAAATTTTCGGGGCAAATTCCAAGAGTCTGTTTCATTGATCAAACGGGTGGTGAGGGCCATGGCGTAGGGGTCTACATCAAATTCTTCATCTGGAGATATTCCAGAATCCACACTTGTTAAAATATTTCTAATTGTATTGCCACCACCACCTCTAGAACTTAACTTCACCTCATTTAAACCCCGAATGACTGTCATTACATTCTGAATGAGTACATCATGTACTTGTACTTCTTGTCGGGTGGTAAAATGAACTTCACCGTTACCGTAATCATCACCTAACTGGGCCACTTTCTTGAGTTGCGTGGGCGTAATTCCGCCTGCCGCACATCGTATACGAATCATGTACGTATCCAGCTGACGCTGTTCATATACACCATGAGCAACACGAATCCCTTTAAATTTAATGGGATTCAAATCACCTGTTGTAAAAGAGAGAATATCTCTTTCAAATTGATCCTGCTCTTCTGGTAACGTGTCTGCCGATTGATAAAATGTAAACATGATTAACTCCTTTTAATCCACCACTATTTCAATGGAGGTGATGATTTCGTCTTTAATTTGAAACGCTTTCACGTTAGGTTGTTCATCCTTAAGGGACACAATAATGTAAATCATATTGGGATCTTTCAATAAGCGCAGGTCTTCATCTGATAACCGTGCGGGTGTTGAAGGATGACTATGATAACAAGCCACTAAAGTAGCCTGTTTTTCACGGGCAGATTTCATTGCTGCAAATTGTTCTTTGGGGTCAAAAGAAAAGTGCTCTGGACTGGCATCGATATTGGTCATGGGATAAATATCCTGAACAACACTCTCAATACCCGACAAATACCCACAGGATTCATTGGGCAATTCGTCTTTAGAATATTGTATCATCTGATCCAAAATCGCCTGTGACACTTGAATGGTCATGAGAGATCTCCTCCAGCAGGTTTAAGGTCACATACGGCTTGTTCGCCGTCTTTGAGTTCAGTAATCGTGGGATTTGAGCCACACACAGAACAGGTGTCTTTT
>JABSQL010000393.1 GCA_013215865.1 Candidatus Margulisiibacteriota bacterium | reverse complement strand
TTGTCTTTAGAAAAATCCAGTTTCGTACCGCCTTCAGACATCCATCCAACGACTTTACCAGGATTTCCAACGATCACTGCAAAGTCTGGGACATCTTTCGTAACAACTGCACCCGCGCCTATAAACGCAAAACGTCCGATGGTAATCCCACACACAATCGTGGCATTTGCGCCAAGTGACGCACCTTCTTTAACGAGGGTATTTTGATAGTATTTGGAGGCTGCCTGGGGGTATTTACTTCGAGGTACCAATATATTCGTAAACACCATAGATGGCCCACAGAACACATAATCTTCAAGTTCAACGCCCTCGTAAACAGATACATTATTTTGTATTTTGACATAGTTTCCTACGTTTACATTGCTGCCAATATTTACATTTTGACCCAAAACACTGTGCTTTCCGATCGTTGCATTTTCTTGGACATTTGAAAATTGCCATATTTTGGTTCCCTCACCAATTGTGCAAGACTCAGCGACATGGGAATTCTCATGCACAAAATAGTCCCGCTTCTTGATAGATTCAGATGGTGTGCGGGGTGGAAATGTCTCAGCCAGGGAAAGATCTGCTTCTTCCAGCACTTTTAAAACGGATAAGCCTTTTTCGCCGTTTATTTTAGTGTTGTCTTCTTTCTTCTGGATACAATTCATAAAATGGACAAGTTCGTTTGTGAGAGGGGGTGAAGATTCATATGGTATTACCTCTGTTGGACCGTCTCGTTTAATGGGTTCTCCGTTGACCCAATCGATGCCTTTTTCATAGAACAGAAGCTCCTTTTTTGGGCTTGTATCTTCATAAGAGAGCATTCCTTTGGATCCAATGACCACAAACCGATGTTCTTTGAAGGGGTGAAGCCAGCTTACAAAAATATGGCCCACAATATTATTGGGATAATGGAGACTGGTGAGGGTGGTGTCATGGAGATGGGGTTGCAAGAAGGCGCCGCCTCTACTCACCACTTGGTTGGGTGTGTTTTCGGTAAGATATTCAAAAATGGAAATATCGTGGGGTGCGAAGTTCCATAAGCTATTTTCTTCGGTTCGCACGGTCCCCAAATTTAAGCGATTACTATACATATATTGGATCTTTCCAATTTTACCGGCATCTATTAATGATTTCATTTTGTTAAACGCAGGATGAAATAACAGAACATGTCCCACCATCAACGTAAGATTATTTTCTTTGGCGAGTTGGATTAATTGGGTGGCATCAGGACTATTGAGGGTAATGGGTTTCTCCACCAGAACATGTTTTCCATTTTCCAAAAGTGTTTTGGCAACTTCAAAATGGTATTGGGCGGGAATGGCTACCACATAAGCAGGGTAGGCCAATGCCCCATTATCTCCAATTTTAGAAAATGTGTTGCAGTTGGGGTAGGTTTTTTGGTGAGACCCAAGGGTTTCTGGATGCGAATCAATAATGCCCCCAAGGGCGTTCAATCCGTGAAGGGTTTTAATATGATTCTTTCCCCATCTTCCGCCACCGATAACTGCTATTTTTATCATAACTACTCCTAAATAGAATGGGACTATTTTAAAGTAAAAACAAGCATAATACTAGGGGAGGTAGGGAAAGAAGCGGGATGCAGACAAATGGAATGTATTTGGGGTAGGTTTTTCAGCGATTCCATCTTCATGTACCAGTTGTATAAAAGGAACATCTCCTAATTGAGCAGCCATTTTCGTATGGTGGGTGTCAATATGGGTACGAGATAGCTTTATTTCAATCAACATCCAGGGTTTGGATTCCTTCAAAATTAGAAAATCAGTTTCTTTACCTTCTCTGGTTCGGACGTATTTTAGTTCAAAGTCCCCCAGTCCTGCATCATTTAGTCTATGAACCCATGTCCATATTTGAACAGCCATTACGTTTTCAAATCGAATGCCTGGATTGGTTATTCTTGTCCAATCCATTAAGTAGCATTTTTGTTCTTTTTTAATCGATCTAGCAATATGGGAAGCGTAGGGTGAAATCCTGAAAATAAGGTAACTCATTTCCATTGCTGACAGGTAGTTCTTCACAGATTGATAATTCACTTCGATATCTCTCACCAAGCTATTAACCGATAATGGGGATCCTATCCTCTCTGGAAGTAATAATAAACATTTGGCAATATTGTCTAAAGAAGCAATTTTGGTTAGGTCTCTTAAATCTTCTCTGATGATCCGATCTATATAATCTCGTTTCCAGCGGGTATGAAATACAGATGACTGTTTCGTAAGAGGTTCTGGAAATCCGCTGTATTTTATGAGTGAGTCAAGTTCTTTTTGATATCTTTTTTCGGAATCAAAACAAGCTGTGATGATTGATTTTGCAGAAGGTATTTTTTTCCATGTGAACGCCCCTTTTTGAGCCAACTCTTGAAGACTCATGGGAAATAAGTGAAATAAAAAATATCTTCCAGCAAGGCTGTCTCCTGATTTTCGAAATATATCTAGTTTGGCAGATCCTGTGACAACGAAGGTAATATCCGATTCGAATCTATCAAAGACATCTTTCAAATAGTTCTTCCATTTTGGAAGCTTATGAAGTTCATCAAAACACACCCAATATTTTGAGTCTCTTCGTCGAGAGTTGAATACATCTGATTGAAAAAAATAAGGGTTTTTGTAATAGGTGTCCCTAATAATCCGTTGATCCCAATTATAGTACAGTTGATCTGCATGATGTTTTTTTAAAAATATTTTTGCAAGAGAGGTTTTTCCGCTTTGCCTGGGCCCGGCAATGAGTCGCATTTGACGGCCAAACTTTTCAGAGAAACAGATATGACTTAACGCTCTTTGTTTCATATGTCTATTTTATGCCAACTATTAAAAAAGTCAAGGCAAATTTAATAGTACTATTAAAAAAGTCAGAAATTAAGCTTGGGGATTGAGAATAGCCGTAAAAGTTCGAAATAATATTTTGAGATCTTGGCGTAAACTCATCGTATTCATATATTGACGATAGAGCTGGATTTTTTGGGGTAAAATGGTGTTTACATAGACGGTTTCTTTGTCTGAATAGGTGGCTAATTTGGATTCTTCATCTCTAAATACAATGGCCGCCATATCGGTGATGCCGGGTTTGATGGTGAGAATATGGGTGTAGTCTTTTCTGGCTTTCTGAACGTATTGGTCCAGCTCGGGTCTGGGTCCCACCAAGGACATGTCCCCTTTAATGACATTCAAAAGCTGGGGGAGTTCATCACATTTGGTTGCCCGTAACCACTTTCCGATAGGGGTGATTCGTGGATCCCCTTTACTGGTAATGCCGGGACCAAGGGAAGAGGCATTAGGTACCATGCTTCTAAACTTAAAAAATTGAAACGGTTTAAACCCCTTACCCATTCGTTCTTGCTTAAAAATAATGGGGCCTTTTGAGGTCAATTTGATGCTTAGTGCGATGACCAAAATAACAGGACTCAAAATAATAAGTCCCACACTGGATAAGGTCACATCAAATAACCGTTTACCGTATGAGTGATAAAAATTATGAGACATAACGTTGAATCATTTCGACGATGTAAGTGGCATCTGATTTGTCTAAGTCTGGATAAATTGGGAGAGACAATGATTCATCAAATACATTGTTTGCAACGGGATAATCACTTTCTTTATACCCAAACGTATCTTTGTAATAGGGGTGCTTGTGAACAGGAATAAAATGA
>JABSQL010000392.1 GCA_013215865.1 Candidatus Margulisiibacteriota bacterium | reverse complement strand
GGGATCGGAATAGTGTCCAACAAGCCATGAAAGGTATTGATGTGGTTCACCATAATGTGGCGCTTGTTCCCCTTACAAAATCTGGCAACAAATTTTGGGATGTGAATGTAACAGGGAGTAAAATTGCGGCAGAAGAGGCTGTAAGAGCAGGCGTTAGCTATTTTATTCATATGAGTTCAAGTGCCATTTACGGCATACCTGTTGAAGAACCTATTACCTTAACCACTCCCTATAAACCCATCGAGATTTATGGGAAAGGAAAACTAGCAGGTGAACAGGCGGTTAGAGAAACCTGTGAAAGTGCCGGTTTACCGTTAGTCGTGATTCGGCCCAGAACCATCTTGGGACAGGGAAGGCTAGGAATCTTTAAAATTTTGTTTGATTGGGTCCACCAAAATAGAAACATTTATGTCATTGGAAAAGGAGATCACCTGTTTCAATTTGTCCATGCAAATGACCTGATTGATGCGTATTTACTGGCCATGGACCAGCAAAAACCGGGTGTATATAATGTGGGAACAGATAAATATGGCACCCTAAGAGAAGTATTGGAAACGCTTATTCAATGTGCCAACTCAAAAAGCAAGGTAAAAAGCTTACCAACGTTATTAACCATTAATAGTTTACGGATGTTAGACATAATGGGATTAAGCCCTCTCGCTCCTTGGCATTACCTCACCTATCACAAGCCTTTTTATTTTGATGTCTCTCCCCTACTAGATCTAGGATGGAACCCTACTTATTCTAATGATGACATGTTCAAAGAAAGTTATGAATGGTTTTTGGCGCATTTGGAAGATGAAGTTGAAGAAATAGGTTCTATGCACCGAAGACCTCTCAACGAAAAGTTACTGACTCTTTTAAAAAAGGTTTCTTAGTATCCACACATGACTAGAATTAAATTTAAAATCAGAGCCATCATCACAACCATGAGATTGCCTCATTGGCTCAAAAATACATTGGTATTCATACCCCTTCTCACCTCTCATCAACTCACAAATACCGATATGCTTGTAAAGAATCTCTTCATCTTTTTGGCATTTTCCTTTTCTGCCTCTGGTGTCTATTTTTTAAATGACGTGCTGGATTTACAAGCTGATAAACATCACCATGAGAAAAAAAGTCGGCCTATTGCTAGTGGTCAACTATCGCCAAGAATGGGGGTTATATGTGGCATTTTTTACTTGTTAGTTGGAATTGGTATCGCTTTTTCAATCTCTATGAATTTATTAGCAATCCTTATAGTATATATTGTGTTAGCGGTTTCTTATTCTATTAAGTTAAAGTCGTACCTTATTTTAGACGTGCTTTGTCTGTCTGCTTTCTACACCATTCGGGTTATTGCTGGCATGGTGGGGCTGGCCTTGTATTTTTCACCCTGGTTACTGATTTTCAGTATGTTTATGTTTCTGAGTTTGGGATTTATTAAGCGATCTTCTGAATTACATAATCTTCGTCTCTTTAAAGAAGAAAAGGCAAAAGGGAGAGGGTATGTAGAGGCAGACCTAGAACACCTCACACGGATGGGAATCGCTGCTGGCTATAACGCTGTTTTGGTTTTAGCGTTATATATCAACAGTGACCAAATTCGATCCATGTATGTCACCCCAGAATGGCTTTGGCTGTTATGTCCGATTGTTGTGTATTGGATTAGCCGCATGTGGATGATCACAAACCGTGGAAATATGCCGGAAGACCCCGTGATGTTTGCCATCAAAGACCGGCCCAGTTTAGGCATTGTAATCACTATTTTTTCTGTAATGGTTTTGGCGATGGTATCATAGTCATATGAAAATGATTAAGACTCATTTTTTTCTCA
Organism: Candidatus Margulisiibacteriota bacterium; assembly: GCA_013215865.1. Classification (GTDB taxonomy): domain Bacteria; phylum Margulisbacteria; class Marinamargulisbacteria; order DT-59; family DT-59; genus DT-59. The sequence continues at coordinate 1,959 of JABSQL010000392.1, read as the reverse complement.
TTTGCTTATTTTTCTCTATCAGTTTGACTTCAACCCTAAGCTACAACATCGCAATGAAAGAGATGAACACTCATGATGCTGGTACAGGAAGCATTACTAATCAACATTATATCTATCTGGAAAACTCTCACCGAAATAACTGGCAATACCGTATTTTAGTCCCTAACTGTATTGAAATAATACGTCATTCTACTGGTATTTCATTAAGATATTTATATTTGGGATATCATTTTATATTTTTAGGCCTTTCTCTAATGTTCTTTTTCTATTTTCTTAGAAAATGGTTTTCATTGGTAATATCGCTCTTGGGTGTAACCATATTATCTAGTATATATATTGCTTCCTATAATATCTTTAATCCCAGCGACATAATGGTACTCTTTCTATTTACAGTTTGTTCATATATTATTGTTCATAAATTTCATAATAATGCATACCATTTTCTCCTTTTTTCTATATTTTTCATCGGTATGTTTAACAAAGAAACGATTGTATTTGTAATGCTATCTTATTTATTTTATCACATACATCATTTTTCATTAAAGAGAAAATACTGGCATATTTCAATGTCAATTCTAAGTATATTAAGCATATTTCTGCCCTATTTCATTTTAAGATACATGCATGGATTTTCTTCCGCCTATATCTTTGCTGGAATTTCTAATCTGCAAAGTCCATACACATGGGGGCTTTTTTTCTTACTCCACAACGTTATTTTAATTTGGGCTTTAAAAGGTTATAAAAAAAAACCCGTTGAATTAAAAATATTTTTCTACTCAACTATATTCTTTTATATTGGCCACTTTATTGTAGGTAATATCAAAGAAATTCGATTGTTTATGCCTGTATTTATTTACTTCATCCCTATGGCACTGTTTACCTTAAAAACTGAATCAAGAGAAATGGACCTTCCTTAGTAAAATAAGACAACAAGCCATAACCATGTTTATCTAGCTTTTAAATTAGTCATCTGAATCCCTCTGCAATATTTAGAATTCTTTGAAGATCGAATATTTAAGAAATGAGATATATCAGGCAAATCAGCCTCTTTTTCAATATCATATTTTATTTCTAACACATTCAATGTATCTTTGATATTTTTAACGTCATTAAAAGAGCGATAGACTAAATTTTCATCAAGCGTCACGCGATATTTTCCATTCAGAGATAAAAAGTAATGCCTTTTATATTGATTAATTAAGACAGGAAAATAATTATTCATCCAGTTAAATTGGTCACTTATAGTTCTGAGGGTTTCTTTGGTAAACACTTCCTTGATGGGTATTACTTCTTTGGTTCCCACCTCTGCATTCTTCTTTTTTATTTCAAGGTTCCCCTTAAATGTATCCTGTGTAAAATGCTCTGGTGTATAGTGCCTGAGTCTCACTTTTTGGCGAAGTGAATGCCCATCGATATTGTCCCAAAAATGAGTAAGATCTAGAGTGTCAAAATAAACGTTATGAACATAACGAGAGGGATAATGTGTCTTAAACCCATATGGATGGGTTAAAATCATACTTTTTACTTGGGGGAAATAAAAAGATGCAAATGCATATTTACGTTCGTATCGATGGGTCAATTGAAAAGCGCCTCATATACATTTTCTTGATTTGCGACTTCTTTACGTCCATTGATGGTGACACGAGACCCTTTTTCTAGAAACGTTTTAAATTGGATATGTTGAAATGTCGCATCGTTGAGAACTATCTGTGTCTGATAGCCATATTCTTCTTTTTTTTGATAGGCTGCGATGCCGTATTTTGTATGTTTTATGGACAGTATATCTCCATTCACTTGGGAGTTATCTTTTGCTACGATTCCAAAATTCGCACTGCTTATGTTTAAGTTATGGAAATAAAGCGTAGAGCCTTCCCCCACACTCACCCCCTTATCTCCTACTAATTCAATGGTACTGGTATTAACTGTCACAAATGATCCAGACAAATCAAGCGCATCATT
>JABSQL010000391.1 GCA_013215865.1 Candidatus Margulisiibacteriota bacterium | reverse complement strand
TCTCTTACATTATGATCGGTGATGATAATACCGAGTCCTTTGTCTTTTAATTTTCGAATAATATCCTGAATTTCAGAAACGGCTATGGGATCAATTCCCGCAAACGGTTCATCTAATAATAAAAAGTCAGGCTCCGTTGCCAGCGCTCTGACAATCTCAACCCGTCTTTTTTCTCCACCCGACAACTCAAACCCACGTGACTTTCTGAGATGCATCAATCCCATGTCCTCTAGGAGGACACATAATCTTTCTTCATATTGTTCCTTGGGTATATTTTTTAGAACTTCCCATAATACAAGCAGATTCTCTTCTACGGTAAGTTTTTTAAAAATAGACGGCTCTTGTGGCAAGTATCCAATCCCATGCCTGGCCCGTTGATACATGGGCATTTTAGTAATATCTTCATCATCAAAAAGAACCTGACCTGAATCAGGCCGAATAAGCCCCACAATCATGTAGAAAGAAGTGGTTTTACCCGCACCATTGGGACCCAAAAGCCCCACAATTTCGCCTCTGTCCATGGTTAACGTTATTTCATCAACAACACGTCTTCCATTATACGATTTAATGAGCTTCTGAGTAGTAATCATAATTATTCGTCATATACCTCATAGATTCGGCTTATAGAAAGGGCTTTACCACTTTCTGTATCTACTTTAACACAAATTCCGTTAAGAACAGCAGAAGAAACCCTTGGAAGTTCGAATCTCACAGGCAGTTGATCTAAGAATTTTTTAATGACAATGTGTCGGTCCACACCGATGACGGAATCTCTGGGTCCTGTCATTCCGATGTCAGAAATATAGGCTGTCCCGGAAGGTAACACACGATCATCTGCCGTAGGAACATGGGTATGGGTTCCAAATAATAAAGAGACATTTCCATCCAACATCCAACCCATTGCCTGTTTTTCTGAAGTTGTTTCTGCATGAAAATCCACTAATATAATATCCGCTTTTTCCTTGATTATTGGTAAAACCTGCTGCATTTTTTGAAAAGGACAATCAGACAATCCCATAAATACCCGCCCAATGATATTCACGACTGCAATAGACAAGCCATTCCGCTCAAAGTAACGTATTCCGGTTCCGGGTTGCCCTTTAGGGAAATTCAAAGGTCTTAGAAGTAGATTTAACTCCTCAAATTGCTTAAAAATATCTCGCTTATCATAGATATGATTCCCAGATGTAAATGCATCAATATTAAGGCCTGCTAACTCTTCATAAACTGCCCGGGTCAATCCATTCCCGCCCGCTGAATTCTCTACATTCACTATTGTAAAGTGTATATTATGCTTGGCGATAATCTCTTCTAAATGTTGTGCAAGAACCCGCCTACCTGACCGCCCGATGATGTCACCAATGCATAATATATTCAGCTCTGGCATATCCCTATCTGGCGGTTGCAACGGCCCTTGTTTCTCGGATAATAGATACCCGAACCTCTCCTGGATAGTCCAGCTCTGCTTCAATCTTTTGAGCAATATCAAACGCAAGCTTATGAGCAGAGGGGTCATCTATCTCATCTGGTTTAACAATGACCCGAATTTCTCTCCCTGCTTGTATCGCATATGCTTTATCAATTCCTTCAAACGAATGAGCTAAATTCTCTAGCTTTTCCAGTCTCTTGATATATAAATCTAAAGACTCTTTTCGCGCACCGGGTCTAACAGACGATATGGCATCCGCAACAGTGACAATAACGGCTTCGATTGTTTCTGGTTCTTCATCTTCATGATGGGCCATAATACAATTGATGACTTCTTCAGATTCTCCATAACGGCGACAAATTTCTTCACCTAAATCTGTGTGACTACCCTTTTGCTCAAAATCTACTGCCTTTCCAATATCGTGAAGCAATCCGCCACGTATGGCCAAATTGATATTTACGCCCAGAAGCTCCGCCATATTGGCAGCAATTCTTGCCGTTTCAACAGCATGGGTTAACATATTTTGTCCATAACTGGTCCTATAATGAAGTTTCCCTAGCAATTCTTTGATTTTAGGATGTAACTCAATACCCAACTTCTCTACGACTTCTTCTCCACGTTGACGAATAATACCTTGCAATTCTTCCCGACACTTGTTCACCATTTCCTCAATGCGTGTTGGATGAATACGCCCATCTTCCACCAAGGCCTGAAGGGCCATTTTTGATATTTCACGCCGAATGGGGTCGAAAGCAGATAATACGACGGCACCTGGTGTATCATCTATGATGACATCAACACCCGTTTGAGCCTCAAAAGAACGAATATTTCGACCTTCTCGACCAATGATACGCCCCTTCATGTCATCATCAGGCAACTGAACAACACTGGTTGTGGACGGCACCACATGGTCCATCGCTGTACGCTGTATGGCATCTGTTATAATTTCTTTTGCTTTTTGATTTGCCACTTTTTTGGCCTGCGACTCTATCTCCTTAATCATCGTCCCAGCCCGCTGCCTGCACTCACGCTCTACATTGTCCAAAAGAACTTTACGCGCCTCTTCCCGAGAGAGATTGGCCGCTTCTTCCAATATTTTCAACAGCTTCTTCAATACATCATCATGTTTCTGTTTGACTGATTTTACACGCTCCAACTCTTGGGAAAGCGTGACATCCTTCTCACTCATATGAGTTTCACGCTCATCTAAATGCTTTTCCTTCTGCATCAAACGATTTTCCAGCTGATTAAAGTCCTCCCTTTTTGCTTGTATTTCAACTGAAAAATTCTTTTTCGCATTTGATATCCATTCATTCGCTTCATTTTCAGCTTTACTTAGAATGGTTTTCGCTTTCTTTGAAGAGTCTTCAATTTTTCTCTGAATATCTTTTTCAGCTTTATTCAATTTTGATTGTGCCATAATTTTCCTAGCGACATACACGATGACCGCTAAGGACACAAGCACAACTGCAATAGTTATAATACTTATTCCACTATTCACGATTATTACGCCTCCTTAGTTCATTAACGTCACCCAATCATACAGATTGGCTGACTTTTTTTTCTACTATTTTTTTATTTGCCTTATCCATTCCTATAATTCCCACTTTTTCCTTGATACTTTTTACCAATTCATTCTCCATCTCTTGATTCTGTTTCATGTATTGCTTTGCAGCTTCCCTGCCCTGCCCCATACGCTCAGATCCATAGGCAAACCATGTACCGCTTTTTTCAATAAGATCAAAACTAACCCCCATATCTAGTAAGTCACCCCACTTACAAATGCCTATCCCAAATAAAATTTCCAGCTCTGTAAACTTAAAGGGTGAGGACACCTTGTTCTTCACTACTTTCACTTTCACATTATTACCAATAATATCAACCCCTGATTTAATAGAACCCGTTCGTCGAACATCAATTCGCACAGATGAATAAAACTTGAGCGCTCTACCACCCGGTGTCGTTTCAGGATTCCCAAACATCACGCCAATTTTTTCTCTAATCTGATTTACAAAAATGACTACCGTATTAGATTTTGAAACAATTCCCGTCAATTTTCTAAGCGCCTGAGACATCAATCTTGCTTGCAATCCCATATGAGAGTCCCCCATTTCTCCTTCTATCTCTGATTTTGGGACCAGTGCAGCAACTGAATCAATCACCACCAAATCAATTGCATTTGCCCGTACTAAAGTTTCTACAATCTCCAATGCCTGTTCCCCGTAATCTGGTTGAGATACGAGTAAATCGTCGACTTTTACGCCAATTTTCGCTGCATAGTCTGAATCCAACGCATGCTCTACATCAATAAAAGCACATACCCCTCCCTTTTTTTGAGCTTCAGCAATCGCATGTAGCGTTAACGTGGTTTTTCCTGACGATTCAGGGCCAAACACTTCAATAATTCGACCCCGCGGATACCCCCCTACGCCAATAGCCAAGTCCAAAGATAGGGCCCCTGTGGGTATGGCACCCACCGTAATCATTGGCACTTCTCCCAATTTCATAATGGTTCCCTTACCATATGACTTGGTAATCTGAGAAATTGCAATATCTAATGCTTTACCTTTTTGTTCTTCCATATTCATATCCTCCTCTATCCGGATAAATCATGTTCATTCCATCACATTTTCAATACCTATTAACATTAATAGATATTGTTTCAATACTACAAGTGCCGCCTGCGTCGCTTGACGCCTGACTTCACTTCGATTTCCTTCAAAGTGAAAATCCTTTGCAAGCTCTCCATCTGGCCCACATAACCCAACAAATACTGTGCCAACAGCAGCCGTTGATGCCGTATCTTTTCCAGGACCCGCAATACCAGTCAAAGAAAGTACGATATCGCTCTTAATAAGCCTTTTCACCCCTCTTGCCAAGGCAATGACAACCGCCTCGCTCACCACCCCATTATCCCGTATAACCTGCGGGGATACCCCACAAATATTGACTTTGACCATTGTATGGTAGCATAAAATACCCCCCAGAAAAAAAGCAGAACTTCCTGGAAGGGCTGTCAACCTACTGCCTACCAAGCCCGCAGTTACAGACTCGCAGACAGCCAATGTTAATTCGTTTTCGATTAATAATTTGGAAATATGCTGATCAAGCTTTGTATCAAAATGATCCGTTGCATACCCCAAAATATCTTTAAACTGTGATGCTTTCTCCACTTAAAACGATACTCGTCATCTAAATTGTGTAGCTTATATCAAGCAAATACGCCGATGCCCACCGCTTTTTTGATGGCATCCACTTTATCTGTTTTCTCCCAGCTAAAAGTGGCCTCTTCGCGACCAAAATGCCCATATGCAGCTGTTGCTTGATATATAGGCCTCTTTAACTGGAGAGTTTTGATAATTCCAGAAGGCGATAAGTCAAACTGGTCTAACACAATTTTCGCAATTTTCGATTCTTCCAATTTTGCTGTACCGTTGGTTTTAATCCGTACCGAAACGGGCTTTGGATATCCAATAGCGTAAGCTAATTGAATTTCAACCTCGTCCGCTAGATCAGCTGCAACCAAGTTCTTGGCAACATACC
>JABSQL010000390.1 GCA_013215865.1 Candidatus Margulisiibacteriota bacterium | reverse complement strand
ATTTTATTGACACTGCTGAAATAGAGCCTATACGTCAAGCAAATGATATGGGTTTGGTTGATGGGGTGACCACCAATCCATCTTTGATCAAAAAAGCGGGTAAAGACCATGAAGAAACGATTCGGGAAATTGGTAAGCTGATACAGGGTCCCATTTCTGTGGAAACCCTCAGTGAAAATGCAGAGGGAATGATCAAAGAGGCGGATACGTATTCAAAATGGGGATCCAATATTGTGATCAAAATTGTGATGACACCGGAAGGTATGAAAGCCGTGCGTCATTTATCTCAAAAAGGGATAAAAACCAATGTGACGGTAATTTTTTCGCCGCTACAAGCGCTGATTGCAGCGAAAGCAGGCGCCACATACGTGAGTCCTTTTATAGGTCGGTTAGACGATGTCGGCCATAATGGCATGGATATTATTTCTCAGATTCGAACGATTTACGATAATTATGGGCTTACCACTAAAATTTTGGTTGCAAGTGTGAGGAGTCCCAAGCAAATATTAGAAGCCGCTCTTATAGGCGCGGATGTTTCGACCGTCCCTCCCGCTATTCTTATGCAACAGTTTAAGCATCCTCTCACAGATACTGGCATCGAAAAATTTTTAGCAGATGCAAAAGAATGGGCAGGGAAAGAACCCGTTGTATCTTAATGGGTTAGAAAATAAGAGATACGATTATAGGCATCTTTGTCTAAGTCGATGAGGAACGTATGCTCATTGCCTAACCAGCGCAATTTCTTGTTTTTTGAAGCCGCACGGTTATAGAGCAATTGAGCCGATTTTGGAGCGGCAACATCATCACCTTTTGAGTGTATGACTAATAAAGGGGATTTGATTTGTTCTAATCTTTTCTTAACATGGGTTCTGAGTTTGTTTAACTGTAGCATGGCTTTTACAGGGTTTTGAGTATACATAATATGCTGTCTTCCTTTTGGAATGGCAACATCTAAATATTCCGGCATGAAGAAGTGGATAAATGGAATGAGATAGAACAGTTTTGAGTGTGGAACAAGAAAGGTGCCTGCGCTTACTACTTTATCTACATGATGATGGGTCGACAGTTTTAAGCCCAATAAAGCACCTGTAGAACTGCCCACTATGAATAGGCGTTCGTATTGAGGTTTGAGGTATACATAACTGTTAAATACCTGGTGATACCAAGATTTCCAAGAAGTATTTTTGAGGTTTTCAGGAGTGGTGCCGTGTCCAGGTAGTCGAATGGCAAAAACATCAAAGCCTTCGTTAAACAAGTGGCGGCTAAGGTGTGTAAATTCTGAGGGGTTTGAAGTATATCCATGAATCAAGAGGACAATTTCCTTGGGGGTGTGTTTATGTTTAAGAAAAAATGTTCTGCCAGATGTTGACACATTTTTGTTTTGTTCTTGAGCCCGAATTTGTGAGAAAAAATCTTGTGCCATAAGATGGCTCAAACCGACACCCAGTATCAAAGACAAGAACATTGAAATCCATATTTTTTTCATATTATTTTACTTCCTTTAAATTTGAGTTTGAAACATGCTGTGCTACAATTTTTAGACAGATATGAATATGATACGAAATTTTTGCATAATTGCCCATATCGATCATGGAAAGTCTACGTTGGCTGATCGGTTAATAGAAATGACCCAAACCGTTCATAAACGAAACATGCAGGCTCAATTTCTAGATTCTATGGATATAGAACGGGAAAGAGGCATTACCATTAAAATGCAGGCTATCAAGCTTCAATATCTTGCAAATGATGGCAATACTTATGAATTAAATCTGATAGACACACCCGGGCATGTTGATTTTAGTTATGAGGTTTCCCGGTCTTTGGCCGCATGTGAGGGGGCATTATTACTCGTTGACGCGGCTCAAGGAATAGAGGCGCAAACTCTGGCCAATTTTTATCTGGCCCTAGAGCATGATTTAGAAATTGTGCCTGTCATTAATAAAATTGATTTACCTTCTGCAAATCCGGATGAAGTGGCTCAAGAAATCGAACATGTTTTTGGGATTCCAAGAGAAGATTGTATCCGATGTAGTGCAAAAACAGGTGACGGAGTCGCGGATATACTAGAAGCCATTGTCAATAAAATGCCACCGGCTTTGATTTTAGAAGATAATACTTTGAAGGCATTGGTTTTTGATGCGCATTATGATTCGTATCGCGGTGTTATTATTTATATTCGATTGTTCAGTGGTAGTATCCAAAAGAAGCAGCGCATTCGAATCATGGCCAGTGGAAATACCTATGATGTTACAGAAGTAGGGGTGTTTAAACCTGCGTTAACCCCTATTTCTAAGTTAAAAGCAGGAGATGTTGGGTATGTTATTTCAAATATGAAAAAAATAGATGATGCAAAAATCGGCGATACGATTACCTTAGATATTGACCCAGCGCTTACACCACTTGAAGGCTATAAAGAGGCCAAGCCGATGGTTTTTTGTGGGTTTTATCCCATAGATACAAACGAATATGAATTATTAAAAGACGCTCTTGAAAAATTAAAACTGAATGACTCCTCTCTCCAATATT
>JABSQL010000039.1 GCA_013215865.1 Candidatus Margulisiibacteriota bacterium | reverse complement strand
CCATTTCAACTGCGAGTACGCCTTCACTAATTAAATCGCCTGCACCAATACCGACTATGCCAACACCTATAACACGATCTGAATCTGGCTCTGCAATGATCTTTGTAAGGCCTTCTGCGCGGTCTAGAGTGAGTGCACGCCCGGATGCTGCCCATGGAAACTTGGCCACCTTTATTTTAATCCCTTTTGACTTGGCTTCTTCTTCAGTTAATCCACACCACGCCACTTCAGGGTCTGTAAATACAACAGCGGGAATGACCACATCCTTGAATTGGGCTTTTTCCCCCATGAGTGTTTCAACAGCAATGCGCGCCTCCTTAGAAGCCTTATGGGCCAATAATACGCCACCTGCAATATCCCCAATGGCAAAAATATGGGGCTCATCTGTTTGCTGAGAATCATTGACTTTAATAAACCCTTTTTCATCCAGTTTGATATTGGTATTTTCCAACCCCATATCTTCACTATTGGGTTTTCTACCCACAGACACCAACACTTTATCAAATAGAGATTTGGCTTTCTTGCCATTTGTTTCCATGACAACTTCAATTTTCTTTTGGTGGGTGGAGAGTTTAACTACCTTTGTATTAAGAAGAACTTCTTTGAAAGCCTTTTTGGCCAATGTCATGACGGGTCTTGCTAAATCTGGATCCGCACCCATCAATATACTACTCAATGCCTCTACGACGGTGACATTACTTCCCAAATTGGCATACACAGTTCCCAATTCCATCCCAATATATCCACCCCCTATGACTAAAAAATCTTTGGGGATATCTTCTATTTCTAGTGCTTTAGTTGATGTCATGATGCGTTTGGCTCCCAAATCGAAAGATGCCGGTATGGCAGGTTTTGAGCCGACTGCTACAATAGCGTATTCAAAAGAAATAAATTGCTGTCCTTTAGCTGTTTCAACCCGAACTGTATGACTATCATCAAATAAGGCTTTACCGTGAATGACCGTAACACCCCTTGCTTTTGCCAATTGAGAGACACCAGAAGATAGCTTTTGTATAATGCCATCTTTCCACTGTCTCATTTTTTTTAAATCGATCTTGGGAGTATCGAAAGAAATGCCGCGGTGCGAATGCTTGTCTTTTTCAGATAGCAGTTTAGTGGCATTCAAAAGTGCTTTCGAGGGAATGCATCCTCGATTCAAACAAACACCACCCAATTTTTTATCAGAATCTGCATCAATTAATATGACTTTTTTTCCAAGGTCCGCCGCATAAAATGCAGCTGCGTACCCGCCGGGTCCTGCGCCGATTACAACAACTTCTGTTTTTTTGTCTGACATGGATTATGACTCCTTTAACGCTTTTTTTGGGAAGGCTTCTAATGTTGTAACAATATCCCGTATAAACCGTGCTGCATCTGCACCATCAATGACACGATGATCATAAGATAGGCTTAAAGGGAGCATGATTCTGGGTTCAAATTTTTCACCTGTCCAAACGGCTTTTGTTACGCCTCTTGCAAGCCCTAGAATGGCCACTTCTGGATGATTCACAATGGGGGTAAATGGGCCCACTCCCAGGCTTCCAAGATTTGATATGGTAAATGAGCCACCTTGAAGATCTTCCAAACTGACTTTTCGATCT
>JABSQL010000389.1 GCA_013215865.1 Candidatus Margulisiibacteriota bacterium | reverse complement strand
TACAGTGACAGTCATGATTACAATTTTTACATCTACTCATTTTATTTCCTCTATATTATAGAAGTATTTATCCGTATCTTCTGCTTTCCATTTTCGGTCATCTTCAACATTCCATTCACTAGTTTGAACCTTCCAATCAAATGGAACTTCATCCTTAACAGTAAAAGATGGAATACTCCATATAATTCTATTGTTTGGTTGAGCCGCATAATTACCATTTTCCAAGGCTAGTATGTGTGCACACTTATGTTCCTGTGGGATCTCTGAATGATCAGTATCTACTATATTACTCTCAGGATGTGCCCAATCAACTGTAAAAAGATAAGCTCCTGGATACCATTTTTTATCTTTTCCTATATATTTCCCAGACTGGGCGTCCAGGATATCAAAAGAAGTAACGCTAGGATAGTAACTAAAGCAATTCCATAGCTCCAACTCATCAAGTCTACATCGAGGAACTTGATCGATTCTAAATCCTCTTTGAATGAACGCGGAGATAGGAAGGCGATAAAAGACCGCACCATTTTCCATAATAGCGTGAAAGAGTATAGGACGTCCTGTAATCGATGCCAGCCCAAATACAATACAATCCTCCACTTCTCCATGGTGTTCTTTAAGGTCATAGAGATATTCTCTTCTGATCTGCGCATAAATCGCAGGTGTATTTACATTCAGATAAGCCATCTCTCATATGGCCTTAGTTTACTAGAAAATAAATAACAACGACTACTACCACTGCAATGATAGATGTCTGTGGATGAGCTTTTACCCATGTCCAAACTTGTTTTACTTTTTCCATAGTTCCTCCTAATTTATATTACCCCAGTTTTCGCCAGCTTCATAGTCCACTTTATTAGGTACTTCTAGCTCAACTGAAGATTCCATTATTTGTACTATTTGTTTAGCCTCTTTATCATCTTTTACGGAAATATCCAACTCATCATGTACCTGGATATGGGGGATAATTCCTTCTTTATAAAGATCTAACATGGCTTTTTTAGTCATATCAGCAGCTGATCCTTGTATTAACTTATTTAATGCTTTGTAAGTATAAGCTCTTTTAATGCCAGGTCCGTGTTCGGCGAGGGCTTGTTCGTGAGGAAGAGCTTTATGAATCCCAAAGCTTGCAGGTTCCCACAAAGGAAACCGACATGCGCGCCCGAGTAATGTTCTAATTTTTCCTGACTCTTGCGCACGATTCATTGTTGAGTCCATCAGTTGTTTAACAAAAGGGACTCTTCCATGGTATTTTTTAAATAAAGAATCCGCTTTATCTTTTGATACTCCAAGTTCTGCCTGAAGTTTATTTTTACCCATCCCGTAAAACAATCCAAGATTAATAGTCTTGGCTTGAGTTCTTGGAATGCCAGCAAGTTCCGCTACGATACTATGAAAATCTGCGTTGCCTTCTTTGTATGACTCTAGAACTTCACTCACTCCATACATTTGTTGAAGGGCTGCGTAATGCACAACCAGTCTTGGTTCCTGTTGATTGTAATCAAAACATCCCCACTTACAACCTTCGTCCGGCAGAAACAAAGAACGAATCATAGGACCCAATTCTTTATTTCGTGCCGGGATTTGCTGAAGGTTTGGATGGGCGTAGGAAAATCTTCCAGTGACTGTGCCACCGTTGTCAGATCTTAACTGATTAATTTCAGAATAAATTCTTCCCTTATGTGCATGTTTTAAAATAGTATCTATAAAAGTAGTATGTGCTTTATTAATTTCTCTAGCCTTGGCTATCTTTTTTACAATAGGATTTGGGTGATTGACTAAGAAATTCTTAGTAAAACTAGGGGCGTGGGTCTTTTCCGTGCGTTCAAACACTAGCTTCAATTTTTCAAAGAC
>JABSQL010000388.1 GCA_013215865.1 Candidatus Margulisiibacteriota bacterium | reverse complement strand
CGGTGGATATGGTAATTTCGGAAAACGTATTGCGGAGAGCCTATCAGCACATACGGCGATTGAAATATCGATTGCTGGGCGCAATCTGCAAAGGGCCCAACAACTGTGTGTGTTGTTAGAGCGTCAAGTTTAATCTTGATGCATCTTGCAGGGTGCAAGTCCCTGTCGGGTAAGGTCTAGCCAACCACCCGTATCGAGTGTTGCGCCTATGGCGGAAGGTGAAATCCCTGAACAATATAGGTGAAGCGTACACAGAGAATTGTGCAGGCCGTAGGGATGTCGCAGATCCTGAGAACTGGCATAGCAGACAGCTTCGAAATGAAAGTTGAGGTCGACGAGGGGTTTAACCAAGCTGTAGATTAACGTAAATTTCTCGCCCAGAAACCTCATATGCACCGCTCAGGCATTGCTGAACTCTTTTAGATCAACGACAGCTTTTTATGAATTGTTCGGGTATTAAATAATATAGCACCAAATGAGTACTTAGGCAGTAAAATAGCCTCTTGTGAGAGTGATATAGCTACTTTATAAAGCAACTTCACCATAACGCCATAGCTTTTCGATATTGTGTACCATGCAATACATCTGCCACTGACATGTCGCCTTAACCTTGCCTCGTAAATGAATGCGGCGAAGGCCTTTATTGCTCGTAATGTTGGCAAACACAGGCTCAATCGTCCACATCCTACGACTGTAATCTTTTCGGCCTTGCTCGCTATCAATTCGATTTTTCATGCGTTCATGATTGCTGATTTCGTTTTTGTAATCCGCAAAGAATGATACTTGTCGGCCACTTTCTTTGATGGGATTCTTCATGCATTTACTTTGCATGGGACAAGCCCTGCAGTCCGGTAACCTGCCTTTAAATCGAATGGTTGTACCGCGGGTACCTTTGAAGTGGTCGCCCTGATACATCATCATTTTTCCGTTCGGACATATACAGGTTTTATTTTCAAAGTCGACATGGAATTCTGTGGCAGGAATCGCCGTTAGGCCAGCCCCTTTATCTTTGCGTAATTTCTGTCTGTTCTTTTTATGTGTTTTATATTTTTCCGATTCAGATATTTTTTTGTTACGAACTCTAAATTCGGTATCCGGAACGACACCATTAATTGATTCACTACTAAGATAGTCGGAATTGACGACACTGCTATAACCCGTATCAGCAGTTAATAAAACGCCCGAATCAAAAACATCTTGCGAGAGGTTTTCACGGATAGCTTCTATCATAGGCTTAAGCGCAGTTTGATCAGGTCCTACGCCCATGGCTTCTGCACCGATAATGACTTGATACTTTTCATCTGCAGCACCTTGGCAATTCCAACCCTGAATAGTGCCTTTAGAGCCTGTCATTTTAGTACTTTCATTATCAGTGACATTACTTTTGACTTCTTTTTTCCTCAAGCCAACACCGATACGTTTTTCATTGTTTTCCAGAAACGTTTCAATCTTATCAGCGTTATTTAATAGAGTGTCTATCGTCTGTAGTTCACGCTGCTGATTGTCATTTTTTTGTGATTGAGAACTATCTTGAGATTGGTGTTTCTCAATAATACGATGAGCCGAGGCCTTCATCTTATCCGCTTTGTGCTGTAACTCCTTATGGGTCCCACTCCATTCTTTTGATGCATCCGAAGGGATTTTACAACCATCGATAGCAAAGTGTTCACGACCAATTAATTTACTCTCATCACAAATCATCAAGACCTTTTGGAATAGTGTTTTAATCGCCTCGCAATGACCGCTAACAAAGTCAGCAATGGTGGTGAAGTGAGGTGTTCTTCCTGCAGCCAAAGCAATAAACTTAAGGTCAGTCTTGCACTGTTGCTCGATAACGCGACTAGAGGTTATACCACGATAATAAGCATAGAAAATTACGCGCAGAAGTAGAGCAGGAGGAAAAGCCTTACGCCCAGTACGATGATTTTTTATTTTTTCTTCAAACTCTGAGAGATCAATTTTTTCAGAGAATAGTTTATAAAGGCAATACTCATAGGTATTGTCCCCAAGTATTGTCAGGTAGTCATCGCTAATAAAAAACGTTTGATGAATGTCATCGGTTAGAAAATTGGCCATGCGTCAGATCCAAAAACGGTAGATGTGGCAATTTTACCAGAGAGAGGACGATTACGCGTGGGTTATAAGAGTTTTTCTACAGCTTGAACGCCGCAAGAAGCGGCAAAGTTTACTTTGTCCACTTGCTTGTTTTGTTATGTATTTATTCCTCAAGTATTTTG
>JABSQL010000387.1 GCA_013215865.1 Candidatus Margulisiibacteriota bacterium | reverse complement strand
ATCGATGCAGGATGCATACATGTCCGTCCTGCCTTGGACCTAACCCAGAACCAAGATCAACAACTGGTTCAACGCTTGTCTGAAGACATATTTAATTTAGTTAAATCATATAATGGCGTATTTTGGGGAGAACATGGTAAAGGGTACCGCTCTTGTTTCACACCCAAAGTTGTTGGAGAAACCCTGTACCAATGCTTCCGACAAATTAAAGGCGTTTGTGACCCCCATAATAAGCTTAATCCCGGTAAAATTGCCGCCCCTCCAAATTGCTCAGAACCCCTTGTCTCTGTGGACGGTCCTTTTAAAGGCCAGTTTGACGGCAACATCCCCCTCCAAACACGTCAGTCTTTCGAAACGGCTTTCAGCTGTAACGGCAATGGTGCCTGCTTTACCTATCAACCAGAAGACGTGATGTGCCCATCATACAAAGCCACAAAAGACCGCATCCACTCCCCCAAAGGAAGAGCCCAGCTCATCCGGGAATGGCTAAGACTTAAATCTAATAATAAGCTTAAAGACTCTTTTTCCCATGAGGTGTTTTAAGCCATGGATGGATGCCTATCCTGCAAGGCCTGCGCCACCCAATGCCCAATTCATGTGGATATCCCTACCTACAAAGCCAAATTTCTCCAACTCTACTATCGCCAATTTCGACGGCCACTTAGAGACTATCTCATCGCCAATATCGAAACCATTCTATCCATCCAATCTAAACTTCCCAGATTTTGGAACAGCATCACCCAAAACCCACTCTCCTCATTTCTCTTCAAACACACCCTAAAGCTTAGAGATCTTCCCCCTCTCACTCAAAACCCTAATCATCACCTTACTTTTTCTCATCAACATAATCATCACTCATCTCCCCTCAATATCCCGAATGTCACCCTCATCCAAGATGCATTTACGTCTTTTTGTGATGCCCCTGTTTTATCAGACATGGTGACGTTTCTGAATAAGATGGGTCTCTCTGTAGAGGTACATCCCTTTTTCAAAAACGGAAAGCCCCTTCATATCACTGGTTTTTTAGATGCATTCACTAAACAGGTCAATCAAAATAGCCGCCTGCTAAAAGAACTCACCCAATCAGGGCAGCCCTTAATGGGCATTGAACCCAGTATGACACTGGTTTATAGAGACGAATATTGCCAGTGTCTCAAGCAAAAAGACCCTGGCTTCAAGGTACTTTTACCCCAAGAATTCCTTTCTCTCCACCTAGACCGCCTCCCAAAACTGACCCAACCTACTCATGATTTTTATTTGATGTCCCACTGTACGGAACAAACCGCTGAATACAACTCTCAAACCCAATGGAAAACCATATTCGAAAAAATGGGACTGAACTTAGAAATTGTACCTGTAGGATGTTGCGGGATGGCGGGTATGTATGGGCATGATACCCACCATCATACCCATTCCAAACATATATATGATCTCAGCTGGAAAAATGCCATCGAAAAGCATTCTATACAGCCCCATCAGTTATTGGTCACGGGATATTCTTGCCGCACCCAAGTGAAACGAATCAGCCATTTTAGACCCGCACATCCTATTCAGGCACTTTTAAATAGTATAAAATAGACCCATAAAAAATATACAGGAGCCCATAACATGGCAGATATTATGCATACCTTGACCATTGAAGCAAAGCCCGCTGAAATCTATGAGAAAATAGCCACCAAACAAGGCCTATCCAGCTGGTGGACAGCAGATACCTTATTTGAACCCATATTGAAAAGTGTGGCCGAATTTGGGTTTGCCAATCGGGCGGTTGTATTCAAAATGCGAATTGACATTCTCGATCAAGATAAACGTACTCAGTGGGAATGTGTAGATGGACCCGTTGAATGGCTATATACAAAGTTTTTCTTTGATATTGAACCCAAAGAGGATGGACACTGCTATTTACATTTTAAACAAACCGGGTGGAAAGAAGCCAATCGTCTCTATGCCATCTGTAATTTTGATTGGGCATTTTATCTCCTCAATTTGAAAGATGTGATTGAAAACCCACCAGACAAAGACAATGGTTCATGACAGTTGTCTCATCATTATCGTACATGGAAGTAGAGATCCTAGATGGCGACACCCTTTCGAGGTATTTGTCTCCTCACTCAAAAAAGAACTCCAAACAGAAGCCGTTTTTCTCTCTTACATGGAAATATGTCACCCTACACTACTAGAAGCCTCAACATCCGCCACAGAAATGGGCTATAAACACATTAACGTCATCCCTTTTTTTATGTCAGGTGGTGGACATGTGGACAATGATATCCCGCGACTCGTAAATGAAGTCAAAGAAAAGCGACCTCATATAACCATCACACAATTGCCCCCTATTGGTGAGCACCCAACCGTTCAGGCTGCTATGAAAGACGTCGCGAAGAAAACCCTCACACATGAATAAATATTTTAAGCTTTTAGGAACCTTCTTAACGTCTATTTTCCTGTTTTCTATCGCTACTTACGCACAACCTATTGGTGTGGCATCTCTATCTTCTGAAGTCTCTGCCATTCAACCAGGCAGGCCCTTTACAACTCTGGTCCAAATTAAACTTCCACCAGAATGGCATACATATTGGAAAAATCCAGGCGATACGGGATTTCCCATCACCATTCAATGGACCTTGCCTAAAGGATTTTCAGCAGGCCCTATCCAATGGCCAGCACCAGAAATCATTCAGTCATCTGGATTGATCAATTATGGTTACAAAAATAATGAAGCGGCTTTATTGGTTCAAATCACCCCTCCCCAACAAATAAGTACACCAACCATTACCCTTCAGGCGGATGTAGATTGGCTTGTGTGTGAAGAAGTATGCATTCCAGAGTCAGCAACACTATCCCTCACTTTACCTATCCAGCAAAAAGAGATGCGTCATCAAAATAACCACCAAATCATTCACACAATCAGAGAAAACCTTCCGCTAAAAAAATCTACTTGGGATATTTCATTATCCAAATCAAAAGATACATATTCCATACACTTATCTGCAAAACGGGAATCCCAACTACCCACAATGATCCAATTTATACCCTACGCCAATGACATGCTAGATATTCATTCCCCTCAAATACTGACTCAAGCAGAAAAAGGGACCTATATGCTTACCCTGCATCCCAGCAAAACACCCACCTTATCCAATATCAGTGGCATTCTGGTTTCTAACGATTCTTTCGAAAAGGATGCTCCCCAAAAAGCCTTGGAAATTAACCTACCCTTGCCTTCATCTTCTATAACCCCTTTAATACTCATCATTTTAGGCGCTTTTGTGGGGGGGATTATTTTAAATTTGATGCCATGTGTCCTTCCCATTATCGGTCTCAAGGTCATGAGTTTTGCTAAAGAAGCCTCTGAGAGTCGAACAACTCTCTGGCGACATGGGTTGGTTTTTTCCTTCGGCATACTATTATCTTTTTGGAGCATGGCCTTTGCCATCCTTGGTGCAAAATCAGCTGGAATGGCGCTGGGATGGGGATT
>JABSQL010000386.1 GCA_013215865.1 Candidatus Margulisiibacteriota bacterium | reverse complement strand
GATAAACTTTCTTAAGCTACATCGTGAAGGGGTTGGTGAAAAAAGAGCGCTCCATCAAAGTGGCCCTGTATTAAACCCAATCGGGCAAATGTTATTCGCAGATATAGTTTTTCAAGAAATCAAAAATGAGGTACAAGGTTAAGATGGCTACATTATATTTAAATGATTTTGTAAGGGATGTTCCTGATTTTCCCAAACCTGGGATCACCTTTAAAGATATTACTCCCTTATTACTCAGCCCTGTGGCATTTAAATCTGCTATTGACCAACTTGTAGTACCCTATCAAGATGAGAAGATTGATTTTGTAGTTTCTGCAGAAGCGCGAGGTTTTATTTTTGGCCCTCCTGTAGCTATGGCCTTGAATGCAGGTTTTATTCCACTTAGAAAACCCGGAAAATTACCTGGTGAAACTATCGAAGAATCCTATAAATTAGAATATGGCACTGATACCCTTCAAATCCATAAAGGTCATATAAAGCCTAAATCCAGAATTTTAATGCTTGATGATGTTTTAGCTACAGGTGGAACTATGGCCGCTGGAGCTAAATTGGTTGAAAAGGTTGGTGGAACAATCATTGGTTTTTCTTTTTTAATTGAATTATCTTTCTTAGCAGGAAAAACAAAACTGGATGGCAAAAAAGTCCATTCACTGCTAAATTATAGCTAGAATCAACTTTTTTTAAGGATTGAGGCAAAATTGGAAAATCCTTTCGATAACCAAGACGAACACGATAGATATTTAAGGAAAAATCTCGCTCTTTCTAGGGCTTTTGAGATTGATAAACAAGACAAACAAAAATCAAAAACACCTAGTAGTGTAATTGCTCCTGTGATGCAAGATTGTCATAAGTGCAAAGAAAATAAATTGTGCACTAGCTTTATGATAATGCAAACCATAACCTTAGATGGTTCTGCTTCAGTTTCAAAAGAAAGGGTCTATTTTTGTTTAGACTGCTCGCCTGATAAAAAGAAAAAAGACAAACAAATGTCTAAAAAGCAAATCAATGCGCTTTTACGAGGTGCTAAAAAGGGTCGGCTTTAACTGATCTTTTTTCTCCTTTTATTTTTCATTGTTGCCCTCTTTTTCTAAAACCTAAAACCTGTCCTCGATGTTGTAGAGGTACTAGTTCACTTTAAAACGTGAGGGTAGGTGAGAAGTAATATACATAGTTCTCGTTTAAGCTATAATCATCCCGAAAAAAACTTCTTTCTCTTTGGAGTTCGCGTCTAAGTCCAGTTGTGATTTTCAAATAAAATTTATCGCCTAGGGGATAAAATATCCCAGCAGAAAACCCAAATTCCTGTTTTGTGACAACAGTTTTGAGAGGAAGCTCTGGAGCGAAGGAAAAATTAAATGCGAAGGTTGAGTTTTCGCTAAGTCGAATACGGGGAACTCTACTTTTCATCAATCTTGAAATATCAAAGATAAAATTATTGGGAAAGTCTGGGTTGTCATGAATAACATACCCAATTACCATATTCCAAGTTCGTTCATTGCCCTCTTATTCTTTGAGACCTTTAATCTTCCCCTTGATCTCTACCCACATATCCCACTCAAGTTTATTGCGCTATGAAGTTAAG